>NZ_CP151979.1:2425000-2725000 GCF_038593265.1 Ureibacillus sp. FSL W7-1570 | reverse complement strand
TAAATAGGCGTTGCAAAGTGTGACGATACTGAGCCCAAACAACATAATTTCATGCCCGGCTGGAAACTTGCCAAACGTAAGCGAAACTATGCTTATCAAAACACTGGATAAAAGAAGCAGAAATCCAACAATCCAAAATACAATTTGGCTTGTTTTATCCCCCTTCATATGTTTCACCACCTTCATCTACTTTTTAAAATCTTTTTCTTCCAATATGAAAATATCTTCAACCTTTGAATCGAACAATTTGGCGATCATCAAAGCCAACGGAAGAGAAGGATTATATCTTCCCTTTTCAATGGAAATGATGGTTTGTCTCGATACCCCCAACAGTTCAGCCAACTTGTCCTGCGAATATCCGAATTCTTGTCTGAACTTTGCTAGATGATTTTTCAAGTTTTTTCCTCCCTTAATATAAAGGATAATGTAAAATAAGCTTTACGTCAAGCACCCTTTACAATAAAAAATTCCAAAAAAATTTGGACGCCTTATAGACGTCCAATTCCCATTATTCGTGGTCTTTTTGAAAGATGGCATATTGGCCTTTCCCTTTTTTCTTTGCGGCATACAAAGCCATATCCGCCTTTTTATACAGCATTTGCTTTGTATCCCCATCATCCGGATAAAAGGAGATGCCGATACTGGCGGAAACCCCTGTTTTATTCACATCCTTATATTGTTCAATGAAATCATTGATTTCTTTAATGATGTTCCTCGCCACTTCTTCCGCTTCTTCATCTGTCGTGGAGTTCAGGATAACGACAAACTCATCGCCTCCGTAGCGATAAACCGCACCGTTCTTTGGAATGACCGAACGGATAATATTGGCCACTTGTTTCAGAAGCGTATCACCTGCCTGATGGCCCAAATCATCATTCACCACTTTAAAATAATCCAAATCGATCATGAAAAATGCCGTTTTCTTTCCTTTTTTCGCCTTTACCGCTGACTTTAATTCATCAAAGGCGGAGCGGTTTGCCAGTCCTGTCAATCGGTCATGGTAGGCCAAATACATCGGTCTTGCAATGACAAAGGAAATTACAAAAACAAAGCTGAAGATAATGAACAGTTGAACGATAAACATTTTTCTGTATTGGACCAGATTGGCGCTCCAAAGTCGATCATCATAGATGATTTCTATGACTTTTTTCTGGGCGAAATCTTCATCAAAAATCGAATCGTAATATATGTACCGGAAAGTGGCCGTTTTGCCCCGCCAATCCCCTTTTAGTTCATTCGTTTCTTTTGAAGTCAACGTCGCTTCGAAGGATTCACGCTCTTTTTTCGTCAAACTTCTTTCGTTGAGCGACTTACCCAAAGCCAGTCCGCCAATATTTAAAATGTTGACATCGTAAATATAGGGATATAATTTTTTTAATTCATCAATGGTGTAAAAAAAATTGAAAGCATTGTAAACGGCGTTTTCATTTAAATTGTAGCTCAATTCAATAATATATTTTTTATCGGGCGTAGCCATATAACTATATTTTTTTACATTCCCCGTTTTTTGTTCGATATCCATCGCATCATGATAAAATTGTCCCGACTCTCTCCGTTTATCCAATAAAGACGCAAGTTTTTGGCAACAATCATTAAAATCGAGTCCGATATCATCCGGAAAACTGCCATGAGTGATCACATTTTCTTCGTTGATGATATAAATGTGCATCCCCAATTGTTTATATAATTCCTGAAAATCCCATTCATCAAAATCCGGATTTTCATTATACATCCGGATAATCTTGCCCGTATTTTCTTCCATTGCAACAGCGGTGTTTTTATCCAACAGTTGAATCGCTTTTTCATAAGTTTCGATAGAATCTTTCATTGTTTTTTCAATCCTGGTAAATTCCAATTCATTTTCCTCTATTGTTTGATCCCTTAGGTGTATATAGTTTATGACCGCTATCAACGACGAACTAAGTATGGATAAAACAACGATAATCACAATTATTTTGAATCTTAAATTAATCATCGATCTCACCACGTGCCCACTCAAATTCTATCGACCTTGCCACCTCGATAGTAAAATCATGCTTTTATTAACAACTATCATTCATTATATATAACTATCAGCTCAATTCAAATGTCTAATTAGTAAAAATTTTTTAAAACTTTATTACTATGACTAAAAATTTACAAAGACTTTGTTACTACCAATAATGGTTTTTATCATTTTTATGTTTTTTATAGTAAAAACAGTGAATAAAATGGAAGGCCTCCGAATGGATGCCCCCCAAAAACTTGTCTATTTCCCTATTTATAAAAATATACCGCCAATTCCCAGTCCAATCATTACCACATAAACAGGATGAACGTTGAATTTTTCAAGGGCAATATATGCTCCCGCGATGAGTAGGAATGTGGCAATCAATCCGATCATGTCATAGGAAGTTTTCGCAAAATCAAAAGTCATTTCCGCAAGCAATACCGCAATCGCCGGCAGCACGAAGCTGGACAGCCTTTTCACCCTTTGGGATTGGCGATAGCGGTATAAAATGTTGAGCAAAATCAGCATTGCCATTAGTGAAGGGCCAACCGTCGCAAACAAGGCCACAATCGCTCCCAGAATACCTCCAACTTCATAGCCGATGTATCCGGCCATTTTCGTTGCAATCGGCCCGGGCAAAGCATTTCCCAATGCCAGCACTTCACTGAATTCCGTTGTTGTCATCCAACCATACTTATCCACCACTTCATGCTCAATTAAGGGAATGGAAGCCGGGCCTCCGCCAAAGCCCAATATGCCATGCCGGAACGGAAGAAGGCAATAAAGATTTCTTTCTGCCTTGCCATGATTGATCCCCTTTCAAGTCAGAAAACTTTCCATTTTATTGTGGTTAGGGTTCAAATGATATACTCAACTTGCCCATCGTTTTAATAAAAAATCCATTTTCAGTTTCTTATTTCCCGCTAATATCCCAAAGCCACCCCATCTCCACGGGGATCCGCACCGCCAAATTTGACGCCTTTTTCATCGATGTAAATAGCTCCGGCATGGCCCATCAGTTCCGTCAACTCTTCCATCGTTTCCACTTCATGGCCGAACGCTTCCAATTCTTTACGCACTTTTTCCGGAATCCTGCTTTCCATTTTTAGCGTATTGGAAGTTGCTCCCCATGTTCGTCCATATAGAAATCTTGGAGCTTCGATGGCTTCTTGCACATTCATGCCGTAATCGATGATACGCGTTGCAAGCAGCGATTGGGTTTGGGGCTGCCCTTCACCGCCCATTGTTCCGTAAAGCAGCACCGGCTTTCCATCCCTCATGAGCATTGCGGAATTGAGCGTATGGAAGGAGCGTTTACCTGGTTGCAAAGAATTTACGTGCTTTTCATCCAGAGAAAAGAAGCAGCCCCGATTTTGGAATAACACCCCTGTTCCTTTTGGAATAAAGGCGGAACCGAACTCATGGTAAATACTCTGGATGCAGGAAACCGCATTGCCTTCTTTATCCACTGCCGCAAACCATACGGTATCGCCTTTCGGATCCAAGGCGGACAATGTCGAAACATGCCTGCTTTTCATTATTTTCTCGGCAAACGCAGCACCCCGATCCGGACTCAGCAATTCCCTCAACGGAATGTCGTGGAAAGCCGGATCTGTCAAGTAAGCGTCCCTGTCCCGGAAAGCGTATTTTATGGCCTCCACCAGTAGATGGTAGTACTCTGCTGTACCTTCCCCAATCTCTTTTAAATTCACATGATTTAATATATTTAAGATGGATAAGGACGCCATTCCCTGCGTATTCGGCGGCAGATTATAGGCCATATATCCTCGATATGGCAAGGAAATCGGTTCGACCAATTCACTCGTATGATTTTTGAAATCTTCCCTCGTCAATATGCCGCCGTGCTTCTGCAAATCTTCCGCCATCCGATCCGTCAATTCACTATCGTAAAAATAGTCCGCCCCATTCTCTGCAATGAGCCCCAGCGTAATCGCCAAATCTTCCTGGATGAAGACGTCTCCCACTTCATATGGCTTGCCATCCTTTAGGAAGATGCGGGCAAACTCTTCAAATCGGCCCAATGCCCGGAAATTTTGGTCCTCTTCATCCAAATTGACTTTCGTCCAATGGTGCTGGCTTGGCGTTACCGGGAATCCTTCCTTGGCATAGTGGATCGCTTGTTGCAGCAACTTGCGCCATGATAGTGTGCTTCCCATTGCCTTTTGTCCGTACTTATAAGCCGTGTCCCACCCTCGGACCGCTCCTGGCACCGTGTTTGCCGCAAGCGGTCCACGGGCGGGAATGGAATCATATCCTTTGGAACGGTAAAATCCGATGTTTGCTTTTTTGCCGGACCTGCCACTGCCGTTAACGGCTTTCACTTCTTTCGCTTTGGCATTATAAATAAGCCAAAAATTGTCTCCCCCAATGCCATTCATGTGCGGGTAAACCACCGCAATTGTCGAAGCCATCGCTATTGCCGCTTCCATTGCGTTTCCCCCCTCCTTTAAAATGGAGAGGCCCGCCTGTGATGCCAAATAATGTGGCGAAGTTACCATGCCATTCAACGACATCGTTGCCGCTCTATATTGAACCATCCACTCATTTCCCCCTTCCTCAAATCTACGTAATTTTCATTTTATTCTGTAAATTTGAATTGTAAAGACACAAATAGATTTTTTATCATTTTATGGAGAAATTTAAGTATTTTTGATAAAGTTGCCAGCGTTTTTCCGCAAATCCGACAATGCCAGAAACGGCTTTCCGCTTTCTTCTTTAATCATCGAGAAAATCTGCTTGGTTTATTCTTGAACCTTCGACAATCAAAAAGACATTTCTCGGGAAATAATTCAAAAATTCCTCTTTTTTCACAGGAAATGGATTTCTTTTTCTGCCATTTGCAACGATTTCTGTATTCTTTACTCAAAAATAAGAGACCAGCCGAACAAAATTCGACTGGTCCCTTTCATCTATTTCCTTCATTCATAACCACACGCAATTACATATTTTAATAGATTTATTGAAACTTTCAAAGGAATTAGCAAAAATCATGAAGAATTTTTTATTTGCAAGCCGGATGTGCCAAAGTTTATGATATTCCAAATCTACTCGTCACTATGTTTTTGCCATCCTCATGGTCTTATGAATCGGATTTTATCTTTATCGGAAGAAAATCAAACAAAAATAAGTTCATCAAAAAAGGAAAAGGATTTCGGAATTCCCGTCTCCTTTTCCTTTTTTCATCCGTACTGTTTTCAAGCAACCCAATCAATATTTATTCGACACTTTCAACAATGGCGGAACCACCAATGCTGCGGCAAAGGCAGCCAGTGTCGCCTCGGCGATGCCGTTTGTGAAAAATACCATTAAAACGGCCGCAATAATTCCGCTTATCCCATCCGCATTGACCGCTTTTGCATACGCATCATGAAAGATCAAAGCGATCGAACCCATGATTAGAAAAGTGTGCAAAACGGTGGTCAGCAAACCTGTCAGAAATAAAGACCATTTCTCCTTCGACAATACCTTTTGAAGCGTTTTATTAAGATAATATGGGACAACCCCAACGATCACCCTTGGCACGATGGCAATAAACAACGCCCATATGCTGCCATGGCTTGTCCCCAAAACCGGAACGGCCGGAGAAAAGGCGAAGGATAAAAGCGTCGGAGCCATCGTATTGGTGACGACACTCGAAATTCCAAAGGCAAGCCCCAGAAATGCCCCGATTCTCGGACCTAATATAATCGAGGCGATAATGATTGGAACATGGATGATTGTTGCTTTGATCACTCCTAGATGGATAAATCCAATAGGTGTTAGAGCAAATAATAGGATGATTGCCAAAAACACAGTGGTCAATGTAAACTCTCTTATTTTCATTGTGAAACCCCTTAGTGTAAGTTATTGTTGGAAATAGACGTGTTCTATAAGATTTTCCCATACATGCCCGAAACTGTCATTCATCAAATATTCCTCAAAATGAAAGGCCGCTTGGAAGGAGTGTCCCTCTCCAGCAGGCCGCTTTATTCATAACTGACCAGGCCAACAGCTATTTGCTTGGAAAGGCGAAATTGGCTTGGGAGTCCTCGCCCACATCCAGCCATTTTTCGGAAATCGTTTTTCTTTTGGTGAAGAAGTTCGCCTGTTCCGGTCCAAACATAACGCCCGTGCCGAAATTCGAACGCTTCCAGCCGGCGAAGTTATGATAGCCCACCGGAATCGGAATCGGCACGTTGACACCCACCATTCCCACTTCAATTTCATTCTGGAATTTGCGGGCTGCTGCGCCATTATTCGTAAAGATGGTAACACCATTTCCAAGCTCATGGGAGTTGATGATATCAATCGCTTCCTGCAAAGAGTCGGCTCTCACAACAATCCGCACAGGGCCGAATACTTCATCCTTGAAAATTTCCATCTCCGGCGTCACTTCATCCAGCAATGTTGGACCCAGATAAAAACCGTTTGAAGATTTTGCGATTTCCGGATTTCGTCCATCCGTTACGGGTTTTGCCCCTTCTTTCAAAGCCCGCTCAATATATCCGAGAATCGTTTCCTTGGACTCTTTTGAAATCACCGGGCCAAAATCCACTTCATCATCTGTATATGGGCCAACTTTCAATTTCCCAATTTTCTCCTTTAAAATGGCCACAAATCGATCGGCCGTTTCTTTGCCGACCGGAATCGCCCCCGAAAGCGCCATACAACGCTGGGAAGCCGCTCCATAAGCTGCTCCGATGAAGGCGTTCGCCGCTTTTTCCAAATCCGTATCCGGCATGACAATCATGAAATTTTTCCCGCCGCCAAGGGCTGCCACCCGTTTGCTGAATTTTGTTCCTGTTTGATAAATATACTCTGCCACCCGGGTGGAACCTACAAAATGGACGGCTTTTACCGTTTCATTTTCAAGCAATTCATCGACCGCCTCTTTATCGCCATGAATCACCGTCCATACACCATCCGGCAATCCCGCTTTCTTCCAAAGGTTCGAAAGATAGAGGGCAGAAATCGGCACTTTTTCAGATGGTTTTAAAATCACTGCATTCCCAACAGCCACCGCCATGCTTGTTTGCGCTAACGGCACCATCACAGGAAAGTTGAACGGTGAAATGGCGGCCACGACCCCAAGCGGGTCTTTCCGGGAAAACATATTGATATCGCCGCCGACATTCACCGAATATTCCCCTTTGACCATATGTGGCGCGTTAATGGCAAGATCCACCGATTCCAAACCACGCTGAATTTCTCCGCGGGCGTCTTCCTTTGTCTTCCCGCTTTCTTCACAGATGATTTCAATTAACTCTTCTTCATTTTCTTTGACCAATTGGCGGAATTTCTGTACAATCTCTCCCCGTTTTCCCCCTGACAACGCCTTCCATTGCGGAAATGCCTTTTTCGCCATTTCAATGGCTTGTCTCACTTCTTCACGGGTCGCCAGCGGCACCTGAGCAATCACTTCTCCTGTGCACGGATTATACACATTGGAAAAACGGCCACTGGTGCCGGATACCAACGTGCCGTTGATGAAATGTTGCAACTCGCGAACTTTTTGTTCCACTGCCATTCCATACACCCCTTAAAAAATTTTTTATTACAATAGCACTTTTATCCATTTTTGTCCATATATGACTGACCTAATGAATAAAAGGTATCAAACAACAATAAATCCAAATACCCTTTCAAGACTATTGATGCCGAATGGACATACCCTCTCTTTTTTCAAAGCTTAAGATTATCCAAATATAATAAAAATGTTCACATGCAAATGCTTCAATCATAAGCATATTCGAATCAATCCATGTTTCAAAGCTGCCACACTTTTGCATATTTCTTTCAAAAGTGATCACTCAACCATACAACAATTGCAAAGGCAAAAACTTATCATCTCCCAAAGGAATCTTGCCTTTCTTCTGTTCATCCGCCGACCGCTGTCATAGCCCCGGACCATAAATGATAAAGTAGATTATGATGAATTCCTGATTCCTTCGAGGTGATTCCGTTTGAGCCACTACAAAAAAGCGGCACTTCAAAAATGGATGGATTTGAAAATTGATGTCTCCTTCCTGAAGGTGATTGGCTGGGAACAGCTGCACAATGTGACACTCACCTTTTTAAATGAAATCCTGGAACGGGAACCGAGACAAAAAATTCAACGCATCACCATGATTTCCAATCCCTTTGTTGAAGAAAATCCGCTGGCACCCATTCATTTTACCGGCATATCCAAAGACGGCAAAAAACTGCATATCTTAATCAACTTTTTTAATCGTTTCGATATCGTGAAACGATCTCTTTATTACGCAACGAAAGCCTATGCCGACCAAAAGGAAAACGACTTGCATCCAATCATTTTCATCAACTTTTTAAGCTACGCATTATTCAATCAAACAGAAAACTTTCAAACGGTTTATCTATTGCAGGAGCAACATGCCGGCACTCCCCTCCCCGATGCTTTTGAATTGCACTTTATCGAATATCCAAAATTGATACGGGATTTTGAAGCGAAAAAAGTCGACCCGTGGAACGACGCAAAAGCAAGATGGCTTCTCTTGCTTTCCATCGTCGACCATCGCAACGGAAATGTGTACCACGACATTTACAAGGAGCTGGATTTGATCTCTTTAAGGGATGACCATATTCGGGCGGCATTAAACCGTTGGCGGGAGTTGAGCCAATCAAAAGAAGAAATGGAAGCCTATGAAGAACGATTGAAGCAGACCCTTGATGTGGAAGTGGAAGTGCGGGAAGCAAAGCGCCGGGAAGAAGAAGCCTTTGAAAAGGGCGCAAAAAAGCTGCAGGTGGAAATTGCCAAAAAAATGTTGGCGGAACAGATGGAGATCCAATACATTTCAAAAATCACCGGGCTTACCCTGAAGGAAATCCAAGAGTTGAGGTAAGATGTCACGAACAGAAGCCATGCCATCTGATAACAGACATCACAACGGTTTTTTTATCTTAATGTTTGTTGGTTGACTAATAGGAATATATAATGATAATCTATCTCTTGATTTTAATTATTTGAATATTAATAATCTTCAAAACATGCATCCCGCTATTAATCTTGAATCAATAATGGGGAGGGGTTTCAAATGAACAAATGGCTTTTCGGTATTCTGGTCGTATTGACCACCTTTTTAATGGGTTCTTCTTTTGCAGTCGGAAAAATCGGTCTTTCTTATACTACACCGCTTTTATTAGTCGGCATACGCTTTTCCTTGGCAGGAGTGATTATGGCCATTGCTGTTCGATTATTGCGGATCCCTCATCCCAAATCCTTTTCCCAATGGGTCAAGATCGCTGTCATCGGTTCCTTTCAAACAGCTGGCGTTATGTCCTGCATCTTTCTCAGCTTGCGGACAATTCCAGCGGGGCAGTCTTCCATATTAACATTTATGAACCCGCTTTTAGTCGTCATCTTTGGCACGATTTTCATGAAGTTATCTTATAGCCCACGCCAATGGACAGGTGTGATATTAGGTTTTATCGGGGTATTTATAACCCTTGGGGCACAGTTAAGTTTTGAAATCGGATCTTTACTCGCCTTTCTTTCCGCAGTTTCATGGGCGATCGGCACATTGCTCATCAAAAAATGGGGAAATGATTTCAATACGTGGCTATTGACGGCCTTCCAAATGTTATTTGGCGGCATCATCTTGCTTATTGGCAGTTTGATTTTGGAAAATCCCCACTTCCAAGTAACCGGCACATCCATTTTTATCGTATTGTGGCTCGCCATTATGGCATCCATCGTCCAATTTGCCGGCTGGTTTTATTTACTTCAAAAAGGGGATCCCGGCAAAACAAGCGCCTTTTTGTTTTTGGCCCCATTTTTCGGTGTTCTTTCAGGATGGGTATTATTGGATGAAGCCATCAATCCGTATGTAACCATCGGAGGCCTTTGCATATTTACCGGAATCTTCTTGGTGAACTGGACTGGCAGCAGGAGTATCGAGGTCGGCTCGTTGGAAACATCCATTGAAAAATAAAAACGTTGCTCTCAACGCAACCCTGCCAAATAAAATGGGCATAGCAGTTCCGTTTACTTCTGCTATGCCCCTATCATTTTATTAAGCATCCGGTCTTAAAATCCTATCAGCGAAAGTCATGTGAAAATTTCAAAATATCCTTGCACAAAAAGCCCTGACTTTTTATCCCATGCTACAAGCCCGAGCATCACCTATTAAACTTCTTCCACTTTAAACCTTAACACCGTTTTTAATTTTTCAGGTGCCGTTTTTCTCGGATCTGAAATATAGATTTCTTTATGGGTTTTTTCTGCCCGCTTTACATTGTTTTCTGCGCAATAGGATTCCATCCGTTCGAAGGTCTTCCATTCAATCGAAACTGCCGATGTGCATGGCTTGCACGCATAACCCTTCCGTAATCGTTTCAAACCGGACCTGATCCACATCCAAATTCGGTTTTTTCTTCTTCACCGTATCCCGAGCATATTGAAACAATTCTTCCGTTACAAAATCCGGTTGCCGAATCATCAATTTATACACGAGGTGGTTTTTATCCAAATAATCTTTCGTTCTTCCTTCTTCATCCAAATCCCAATGCCCTTCCAATGGAAACACGGTATATTCATAATACCCTTCCGGCGTAATCCCCTTTTTGGGCATCATCCGGATCGCATAGGATAAAGCATAAAGAATTTCGATATGCTCCTGGAATGGTTTCTCGTTTGGATTACCTTTGCCGTCAATCGTAAAAAATTTCATGGTCGGCACATCAATGATTGTCGGTTGCGTGGAGGGCAAGTAAAGTTCTTTTAATTGTTTTTTCCATTCAAATTTACTCAATTGTCATCACTCTTTTCTTATTTTATAATCAGTTAAATAACCATATTATTGCATACGGTTTTCGGAAAACGCTTTCACCTGAAAAAAGCATTCCCCAATATTGATGACACTGCATTTTGGGGAACATCGTGGAAAAATACCTGATTGCATGGGTGCCATACTGGAAACAACAATCGCGCCAAAGAAGGGATCAAAATGACGAATATTCTTCTAATCTTAGTTTTGCAATTAATCTATGTTCCGTTGCTTACATTACGCACCATCTTTTTGGTGAAAAACTTGACATTTCTTGCAGCTATGATTGGAACATTGGAAATGCTTATCTACGTCTTTGGGCTTTCCCTCGTATTCAATGGAGACCAAAGTTTGCTTGCCATGATTGTGTATGCGGTCGGCTTTGGACTGGGCATTTTTTTAGGAACAAAAATTGAAAATAAATTGGCGATCGGTTACGTGTACGTGACCATCAATACGCAAACGAAAAACCAGGAATTGATTAACGCCCTCCGCTCCAACGGTTTTGCCATCACGACTTATGTTGGGGAAGGTCGGGACAGCGAACGTTATAAATATGAGATTTTGGCCAAACGGAATCGGGAGAAGGAACTGTTTGAGCTGGTCAATTCCATCGAACCTAAAGCGTTCATCATTTCTTTTGAACCGAAATCCTTCAAAGGCGGGTTCCTTGTCGATCGGATGCGGAAACATAAACATCACTGAACGTTGGAACTGCTCCTTTTTGAAAAGGGGGCGGTTCTTTTTCCTTTACCCCATATATCTCCGCAATATCCGGTCCACCGATGGACCGTATGATTCCCCAAATAAATTCAAATGCACCAATAAATAATAAAGCTGATACAATTCTTTTCTTTCTTCATATTCCGGCGAAAGCGGGAACACCGACTGATAGGCTTCATAAAACTTCCGGGAAAAGCCGCCAAACAATTCCGTAAAAGCAAGATCCATTTCGTGATCGCCAAACAGGACTGCCGGATCGATCAAATATGGAGTTCCACCTGGCCCCGTCATCCAGTTTCCTCCCCACAGATCGCCGTGCAATAAACAGGACTTTGGTTTCCTTGGAATCCATTCATCCAGCCTTTCCATCAATTTCACTAACCTTTTCTCACGGGCTTGTCCAATTCTCCCATTCGCCTTGCCCCGCTTCCATTGGCCGGCTAAGCGGACATCGCGGTAATATTCCACCCAATCGTCCATCAATCGATTTTGCTGCGGCAGTTTGCCAATATAACTTTCTCCATCGAATCCATACCCTTTCTCTTCAGCAAGATGCATGGCCGCAAGACGTTCGCCTAATAGCACATCTGTATCATGGATCCGTTTCCCTTCAATCCATTCCAGCCAAAGCATTGGCACCCCTTCTGCTTCCAGGCAGCCTAAGACGTCCGGTACATTAATTGTATTTGTCGCCTGAATCATTTTCAAACCGCGCTCTTCAAATTTGAAATACCCAATTTTCATCTGTTGATTCAACTTCACGAAATATTCGCGTTCATTTGTTTGCACATAAAATGCTTGATTACTGTCACCGCCGGAAACCGGGGAAATCTTCTGGATGTTTTCTTCAGGAGAAATCATTTGCAGACCTTTACTGATCATTTGAATCAATTGAATCACCTTCTTCCATTTTGATTATAAAAAATTGCACCTCCAAATGACCATATGCATCATCATTCGGAGGCGCAGTTTTATTGAGTTCACTATTCTTCTTCATTTTCCTCTTCATCGGAACCGAAGATTGTTACGATTTCATCGGATTTTTTACGCTCTTTTCCTTTTGGAAGCTCATCGAAATAACCGAATTGCACCATGCCCACAATGCGTTCGCCAGGTTTTACGCCCAATGCTTCACGGAATGATGGTTTATCCAAAAACTCCGGAGTTTTCCAGCAGCTGCCGATGCCGTAATCCCAGGCAAGCAGCATCATATTTTGAATCAGTGCACATGCCGCCGCAAAGTCTTCCAAACGTTCTTTCTGACGGGAATCTTCAGGTACGATGACAAATACATAACCACCTGGCGTTGTGAATTTTTGCATGCGCTTTTCCACTTCTTCTTCCGGCAACGTTCTCCAATCCGGTATCGTCGTATTTCTGAGCAATTCGTGAAGCTTTTTCAGCTCTTTGCCGCATGCAACAATGAGTTGCCATGGTTCCCGGTTTTGATGGTTTGGTGCCCATACAGCATCATCTATGATCTGAAACAAATCTGCTCGGTCTACAGGCTGTCCGTTGAATTTTTTTATTGACCGTCTGCCAATAATGGCTTCTCTTACGGTTAATGCTTGGTCATTCATTCAAACATTACTCTCCTTAATAATGAAGTTCAACGATTTTACTATTATCTCCAAACAACCATATCATAAAAAATGTGGAATTTGAATATCCATTATTTTGGGTCTTATTATAATTATATATTAATACACCTTTTCTTTCTCAGCTTCAAAAGAACGATATTAATAGAATATATCATCAATTTTAAAGAAATAATATTGAATATTTGGCGTATAAGCATAGGAATCTGAATAATCGTAGTGGCGATTGGCGCTGGGTCCTGTATGGGCATGAACGTAAGGGACGCCGTCAAACACACTCGTGACGATTACGCTGTGGTCAATGACTCCATCCCCTTGGAAGTCGTAAAAAATCACATCTCCAGGTTCCAATTCGGAAGGCGAATAAACCCGTTTCGCCGTCAGTCCCGTTTTGGCACTTTCCAAATACCATCTCAAACTATGCGCAACAGACCAACTATAACTCCAGGTTTCCCGGGGATAATGGTATTCTCTCGCCCCAGCTTTCCAACCATCCGTAATCCACCAACCTTTGCCGCGGTTCGGATAACCGGACATTGGCGCTCCCCCTGCTCTTAACGCTTGTGAGACAAAGTTCGTGCAATCAACCGTAAACACGGGGTAATTGGGATTAAAGGAATTCCACCAAGTTTTCGCGTATTGGACAGCTGCATCCCGATCATAATAAATCGCTATTTCTGTACCTCCTTTTTCATCATCTTATGAATCCGATGTTCAAATTTGAACTTCTATAATTGGTGTGTCCCCTTTCAGAAAAAACTGTAAAATTCTGATACAATAATAAATATCACTATTTATGTTCAAATTCTTGTTTTTACAGTAAATTTTTGAAATGATTTTTATGATGTTAATTTCAGGTAATATGAATTGAGAGGAAGTTGGCATTGGTGCAGCATGCTGAAAGAGAAATCCGTGAATGGACCCGTTTATGCGATAAAAAGGGAAATTTGAATCCGGCTGCGATTGGTTATGCCAAAAAACCAATTATTGAATGCAATCTATCGGGCCATTTTATGCGGAAAAAGAAATGGAATTATTGGTGCTGTTACGGCGAGGATATTTTATTTTCCGTGACGGTTTGTCACTTTGATTATGCCGTTTCTTGTTTTGTCTACTTTTTGGAGTATGAAACCCAACGATTTTTTGAAAAAATGGTCACCATTCCTTTAGGTGTTGTCAAAAAACTAAAAATGCCTACCCAGGTGCTTGACCCTGTCCGGTTTACAAACAGCGAAATGAACGTCAATATCTCGCATATCCAAAATCAAACCTTGCTGACAGTCAATTGTGATAACTTTGACAACGAACCCCTTAACGTCAATTTAAAGATTTTGCACCCCGTTGACGATGAATCGTTGAATGTGGTAGTGCCTTGGAACCGGCAAACGTTCCAATTTACTGCCAAGCATCACATCCTGCCTACCAAAGGATTTGTCAAACTTGGAAACAAGCGCTATGAATTTCATGAGGACGATTGTTTCAGCGTATTGGACTTTGGCCGGGGAGTTTGGCCAAGGGAGGTCGTTTGGAATTGGGCAAATGCTTCACAACGCCTTCGCAATCATCGGGTGGGACTGAATTTTGGCGGCAAATGGACGGATGGCACTGGAATGACGGAGAACGCCATATTCGTCGATGGCAAAATGACCAAAATCCACGAAGACGTAATTTTCGAATATGATCGTTCCAATTTCAAAAAGCCATGGTATGTGACGACAAAATTTTCCGATGCCGTCATGCTCACTTTCCACCCATTTTTTGAAAGAGTGGCAAAAACGGACCTGAAGCTTGTGCAATCAGAAGTGCATCAGCTAGTCGGTTATTATAACGGCAAAGTCAAATTGGAAGATGGCAGCATTCTGATGATTCAACAAATGTTGGGATGCATTGAGGAACATGTGGCAAAGTGGTGAGCCGGTTAAAATCTTTCTGTCGAATGCGGGAAACTTGAAGGGCGAATATAGAAAGCGATAGGTTTTCTAATTCGCTTTTTCTTTTTTATGGAATAGAGGTTCTATCCCGGATCATAAAGATGCACGCTTCCCTTAGGTGCATGCAACAAAAAAAGACCTTGAATCAGGCCTTTTCCTTTTTCTTTCCAATCCAAATCCAACCATAATAAACTCCCCAAAAAATGAGAGGCACTTAAAGCACCAAGTATCTTTGACCGTTAGGAAGAAGCATAAACAATATTAAGGAATTGAGTGAAACGGTATGATCAGTACAACATATTTTTTCCAATCCATCATTTCACCCCATTTGATTAATAAGCTATGCCTTTTTCCCGTCAACTGCCCATTGGCGTTTTCCCGGCCGATACAATTCCCCGTATGCCGCGCCTCCTAAAATGAACGCGGCACCGATCATTTGCACGAAACTTAACGTTTCATCCAAAAATAAAGCGGAAAAGACCAGGGCGGAAAGGGGATCCAAATAGCCCAGAATCGACACCGACTGGACAGGCAAATGGCCAATGGACGAAAAATAAAGATAGCAGCCGATTCCTGTATTTACAATGCCCAAAACAAGGACTGGCAGCCAATTTCCTTCCTCCACATGGACGAAAAACCCCTGCTTCACGCCCATAAACACAGCGACCGTGATAAAGCCGATGACCAGTTGGCATGTGGCATTTTCAAGCCCCGAAACGCTGACAGCTTTTTTATTGAAGATTATGATGGCCGCATACATGATGGCCGATAAGATTCCGAAAATTAATCCCCATGAAATTTCCCCTTCAAGAAACGCATGGCTGTTGACGCAAAACAGCCCGAGGATGACAGAGAAAAAGCCGATGACTTTCGAGCTTGTCATCTTTTCCTTAAATAGGAGCGGCGACAGCATCATGACGATGATGGGACCGCAATAATATGCCAAAGTGGCAATGCTTACCCCGATTCGATTGTATGCTTCAAATAAAAACAGCCAGCTTGCTCCAAGGGATACACCGGAAATCACCAAGTACAGAAAGTGTTTCTTATTTTTCCAGAACCTGGCCTTTTGTTTTGTCAGCACAAAAATCAACACAAGGAAAATGCCGCCAATAAACGTCCGCAAATAAACGATTTCATAACTGTTCAATAAAATATAGCTTGCCACAATCCCGTTTGAACCGAATAGCAGCAATGCAAGTATATATTTCGCATATGAGGCCGACTTCATTTTCTGTTCCCCTCTCCATTATTAAAGGTAAGCGTATAATAAAAAAGAACTTTCATCAACCATAAAATGACAAAAAATAATCCCCTTTGAACTCATTCAAAGAGGACGGAACTTCCTTATTTGGGCTGTTTAAGCATTTCGTTCATTTCTTCCGGACAATCGGTAAATATCCCTTCAACTCCCAAATGCCGCAACACTTCCACTTGTTCTTTATTATTGATGGTATATACCCGAACCGGAATCCCTGCTTTGATGGCCTCCAGCACCGGACGCCGGGCCACCGCCCTGTATGCGACGTGAAGGGCCTTGGCAGGAAATAAAGTGCGGTACCATTTCATATTCAAAATGCTGTAGGAAAACAGCGGGGCACTTTCAATATCCGGTGCCAACCCGACCATCCGCTTGACGGCTTCATGATCGAAGGATGAAATAATGACCCGGTCCTTTAACCGGAAGTTTTCCACTTCTTTCAGCACCATTTCTTCGAGCCCTGGATATATCAATTTGTCGGACTTCAATTCAATATTAATTTTGTGGTGCGTATCTTTAAAGAGATCCAACACCTCCGCCAATGTCGGGATTTTTTCGCCGCGGAAATTTTTGTGAAACCAGGATCCAAAATCGAACTTGCGCAATTCTTTCAGGGTCATATCTTTAACAAAGCCTTTTCCATTGGACGTGCGGTTGATTTTTTCATCGTGGATGACCACCAATTCCCGGTCTTTTGTCAGATGAACATCCAACTCCACTCCGGTAATGTCCAGTTTTGCTGCCGCTTGAAAGGCTGCGAGCGTATTTTCAGGATACTTTGATGAATAGCCTCGATGGGCAAAAATTTGCATTGAAACTCCCTCCAAAAAGTGCGGGAAATACATCCCCTACTCCACAAAAATGCGGTCCAATTCTTTTCTCAATAAATAGCGTATGCGTTCCCTTTCAATAGGAACCAATCCCATTAAAATATGTAACGCAAGTCCATCAATTAACGCATGCAAAAACACAATTTCTTCTTCTAAAACAATTTCTTCTTTTAGCATCCCCGCTTTCTTTAAACGATGCAAAATTTCCGAAATCGCTTCATGAACCGATTCTTTTTGCAGCTCTTTTTTGCGGATTTTATATGAAACATATTCCAGCCATACTTGCATTTCCACTTTCTTTTCTTCCGGTGTGATCAACTCCATCAATATATTGAGTACTTGTTCCTTTGGTGGAAGCGGACTTTGCAGGTGGCCCATGATTCGTTCCGTTACTTGTTCTTCAACGAGCTGCATCGCAAATTCCAACAGTTCTTCCTGCGTCTCGAAATAATGACGCACTGCTCCCAGTGAAAGATTCGCCTCCTTTGCAATGGAACGAACAGAAGCGCCGCCAAGCCCCTCCCTTGCAATCACATTCCACGTTGCTTTTGCGATGATTTTTCTTCTCTCTTCATGGTCAACTAGTTTTGGCATATTTTTATTATAGCATTATTTAATACACTTGTATTATTTAAAAATATGCTGTATTATTTTAATACAACTGTATTAAATAAATTTTCATGGGGGTATGGATTGAATGCTTTTTTGGATTATCACTGCTGAAATCGCCTTCTGGATTGTCATTTTTTCAGGGCTTTACACTAGATATATATTGAAACTGGATAAGCTGAGCATCTTCCTGCTCTTGCTCACCCCGTTGATTGATTTTGCTTTGCTTGTACTCACGGCCATCGATTTGAAAAATGGAGCAACGGCCACTTTTGCCCATGGTCTGGCCGCCATCTATATCGGGGTTTCCATCGCCTTCGGAAAATCCATGATTGCTTGGGCAGACGGCAAATTCCAAACTTGGGTATTAAATAACCCTTTGCGGAAAAAAGTTTTGTATGGCAAAGAGAAAGCCGTTTATGAGATGAAAATGTGGGGACGCCATCTGATCGCTTATATCATCGGGGGAATCCTGCTTGGCCTCATGATTCTGTATATCGGCACCGGTGAAGGAACACGTCCGCTGCAACGCGTTATAAGTGGATGGACCGTTGTATTGCTGATCGACTTTCTCATCAGCTTTTCATACGTTGTGTTTCCAAAAAGAGAAAGAGAAAGTTTATAATTTTTTGCACTTTCAATGAACAAAGGCGCTTTTTTCATTCGTTTATGGAATGAAATACTATCAACCTTCAAAATGTAATTCTAATCGAGTAGGAGGGAGCGATTAACTCCCGTCCTCTCACACCACCGTACGTACGGTTCCGTATACGGCGGTTCAATTAAGATGATTGACGCAAGTCTTTATAACTTCCGTGAATAGCTGTTCTCTTTATGCCAGTGGTCACTCCACCCTCCAAGAGGTCTCCCACGGGATTCACCGCTTCCTTCCTCAAGTGAGGTACTACGTTTTCTGTGTTCATCATGACTCACTGAATGCCAAGGGCTATTCTCTCTTAATTGTTCGGTCCTTCTTAGTAGTTCTAAACCAACTAATACTATGACCTCTGCTGACTTCTGACGGTTCAGCTACTTATCACTAAGTAGGTTATGAAGCGTACTTCACCTATCCGCCAGACCTCCCCGGGTAAGTACATGCACTTTCACACCATCTATCCGCCTCATCTACTCGATATGACCTTCGACAGAAAGAGCTTTGTTTTGTTTTGCAAACTCACTCAATCATACCTAGCCTTATATGAGGTTCGTGTTCCTCGGACCGGTGTTTTGCCTCCAGCTTCCTTCAGATTCCGCGTCACCACGGACACCCTTGCTCTTGGCTAACCTCTACTTCTGTCTTCGGGGTTCGGGACTTACACCCTATAGTTCATGTACATGCCGGGCGCACCAAGAAAAACCATCAGCAAGAATCCCCTGCTGATGGTTTCAAGTCATTCTTTTACTCTCAATAATCTCATACTATTCAAGGATACTAAAAGCGTTGCGCCCATATCCGAAAAAATCGCAATCCATAAAGTCAGCCAGCCAGGCACCACCAGCAGCAAAGCGAGAAGCTTCACGCCCAATGCAAATGCAATATTTGCCTTGATTACGGCCAATGTTTTCCGGCTAAGCTTGATGGCAAAAGGAAGTTTCCCCAAATCATCGGCCATCAGCGCCACATCGGCCGTTTCCAAAGCTGTATCCGAACCTGCGCTGCCCATGGCGATTCCCACTGTGGATGCTGCCAAAGCAGGGGCATCATTGACCCCGTCTCCAACCATCGCCACCTTGCCGTATGCTTTGCCCAATCCTTTTACATGCTCCAATTTCTCCTCTGGCAACAATTCCGCCTTCACTTCTGAAATGCCGACCGCCCTTCCGATGGCTGCGGCTGTCTTTGCATTGTCTCCCGTGAGCATCAGCGTCTTTTGGATACCCATTTCATGGAGCTTACGAACAACTTCTTTGCTGGAATGGCGCACTTCATCAAGAGCGGCAAAAATTGCATAAATCTCCTTTTCCGTGCCGAATAATATTACCGTTTTCCCATCGTTTTGAAGGGATGCCACTTTCTTTTCAATCTCTTCCGTCACCCGGCCGGCAAACCAAACAGGGCTGCCGATGGAATACGTTGTTCCGGCTATCGTCCCTTGAACACCTTTTCCGGTGATGGCCTTGAAATTCTCTATATCATGATTAAGAGGTTCCACTCCAAGCCCTTCCGCTTTCTTGACGAACGCACGGGCAATCGGATGATTCGAACGTTCTTCCAAAGCGCAGGCAATCGAAAGCGCTTCTTTCTCATGGATTTTATCACTTAACATGATAAAATCAGTGACCACAGGCGCCCCCTTTGTCAACGTCCCTGTTTTATCAAAGGCGATTGCTTTCAAGGACCCCAATTCTTCCAAATAAATGCCGCCCTTAATCAGCACTCCTTTTTTCGCTGCGGAGCCAATGGCCGAAACAATGGAAATCGGTGTTGAAATAACAAGGGCACACGGGCATCCGACAACCAATACGGACAATCCTTGATATACCCAATCCATCCAATCGCCACCCCAAAGTAACGGCGGCACAATCGCAACAAGAAATGCAACAGCCATAATCGCCGGTGTGTAATATTTGGCAAATTGATCGACAAACGTTTGTGCAGGGGCCCGTTCCGCCTGGGCTTCTTCTACGAGTTCAATAATTTTGGAAATCGTCGTATCTTCCACATATTTTGTCACTTTGACTTCCAAATGTCCTTCTTCATTCAACGTTCCCGCAAACACTTCATCTCCTGGCTGTTTTGCCGCCGGAATCGATTCTCCGGTGATGGCGGCTTCGTTGACGGAAGAAGACCCCTTTATGACAATGCCATCCATTGCCACTTTCTGCCCGGGCTTTACAATCATGATGTCGCCAATCACCACTTCTTCAACGGGAACAACCGTCTCTTTCCCATTTCGATAAACAGTCGCTTCATTCGGTGCAATTTCCATTAATGATTTAATTGATTTTCTCGCTTTGTCCATCGAATGGCGCTCAAGGGCTTCGCTGATGGCAAATAAAACGACCACCACCGCCGCTTCCGCCCATTCCCCGATGATCGTTGCCCCGATGATGGCAATCGTCATCAGTGTCCGCATATCGAAATCGAGACGGATTAAATTATTGAGCCCGGTCTTCAACAACGAAAAGCCGCCAATGAGGATGGAAGAAATAAATAATAATGCGGTGATTAGATTCTCTTCCCCATTGATGAATATGGAAATTGCTCCTAGCGCGATCAACAGGCCGGAGTATAATAACGGATGATGTTTTTCAAAAAAAGATACTTGTTTTTTACGCCCCGTTTCCGGATGCTTTTCCGCCCGTTTTTCCGGATAGACTTTTAAGTTTTCAAAAGCCCCCGCTTTTTCCAGTTCTTCCACTGTCGCATGCCCAACAACGGTAATTTTCGATGCGCCAAAATTCACTTTCGCATCCTGCACACCCGGCAATGTCTTCACGTTCTGCTCGAATTTCCCTGCGCAATTCGCACATGTAAAACCCTCTACACGATAAATCTGTTTCATTTCACTCATCTATTGCCACCTCTTGTTGATGATGGAAGGCGATTTCAATCAATCGCTTCACACATTCATCCGTCAAGGAATAATAAACAAATTTCCCTTCTTTCCTCATCTTTGCAAGCCCCAAATTTTTTAATAATCTCAAATGGTGGGACGCGGTTGCAGTGGATGCGTTAATAACATTGGCAACGTCGCAAACGCACAGCTCATCTTCCAATGCCAAGGCATAAGCGATTTTGATTCGTGTTTCATCCGCCAATGCTTTAAAAAGTTTCGCCACTTCCAGAGGGTTTTGATGGGCTAATTGATTTTGAATTCTCGCCACTTTTTCTTCATCGACATACGTCACTTCACAAATGCTGATTTCTTCCGGCAACGGCTTCACCCCTCCAACATTCAAATATATGTTTGAATATTAGTTTAAGATATTCTTGCGTTATATTCAAATGAATGTTTAAATGTTTTGCAAGTTGGATTGAATAAAAAAAACCGTACATCCCATACATGATGCACGGATTTTGCCTATCTGCCCCCATCAATCAGTAAATGCTATCAAAGGCGATAACAACATCAATAGAGAGAAACCTGCTATAAACACCGGTATTGCGGAAGCCCGTTCATCCTTCACAAAACCGGCAATGGAATAAACGAGGGAAAACACAAAAACAAAGGGCCATGCAAACCAGGTCCAATAAAAGAATAGGGCCAAACCATCCAATAAATTGATCAACATTCTTCCATCCCCTTTGAATCACTTCTTCTACAATATGGAGCTTTCCCATAGCGTTATATGTAAAATTTTACAATAAAAAAATGAGGCTGGGACAAAACCCCCTCTAAAATGGAAACAGCCCATGAAATTTTGGAATGAAATTTCATGGGCTGTTTTTCATTTTTTCAATAAAAAATAAGGACCTCTTCTGTTAAAATTAAGTTAGCACACAAAACCTAACAGAAAGAAGGGTCCTTATGTTCAAATATTATAACATGAATCAATTAGTTTTGCCTCTAGATTTAGAAATAAAATTACAAGAAAATGATATTGCCTTCCACATTCACCATTTAGTTGAAAGTATTCCAGATGAAGCCTTCCAGCCGTTTCTTCGAAATACAGGTTGTCCTGCTTATCATCCACGCATGATGCTAAAAATTATTTTGTGTGCCTATTCGCAGTCTGTCTTTTCAGGTCGAAAAATTGAAGCGCTATTAAAGGACAGTATACGAATGATGTGGTTGGCACAAGGATATGAACC
This sequence comes from Ureibacillus sp. FSL W7-1570, assembly GCF_038593265.1. Taxonomy (GTDB): domain Bacteria; phylum Bacillota; class Bacilli; order Bacillales_A; family Planococcaceae; genus Ureibacillus; species Ureibacillus suwonensis. The sequence goes on along the minus strand of NZ_CP151979.1, from coordinate 2,702,519 downwards.
AAGTTATCGGACGATCAATCGTTTTCGTGTGCATCCGGAAGTAAAAGAATTAATTCGTCAATGTTTTGTCCAATTCCGTTGCCAACTGGTGGAAGAAAAGTTAATCGATCAAGAAGCCATTTTTATCGATGGTACGAAGATTGAAGCGAATGCCAATAAATTTACTTTCGTATGGAAGAAATCCATTGAAAAATACAACCAAAACTTAATTGAAAAGTCCAATCAGTTATACAACGAACTATTAGAAAAAGAAATCATCCCTGAAATGGAGCGGGAAAATGAGGGAGAACTGTCCGTTGAAGAACTCGCTCAAATGGTGCAACAAGTCGATGAAGTCATTAAGGAATATGACCAAAAGATAGAAACATCGCCCGATGCCACAGAACGAAAAGCATTAAGAAGCGAACGAAAATATCCAAAACAAGCGTACAAACAATTAATAGACTTCATTCTACGAAAACAAAAATACCAAAAAGACTTGGACATCTTGGGGGAACGGAACAGTTATTCCAAAACAGACTTAGATGCGACGTTCATGCGAATGAAAGACGACTATATGAAAAACGGTCAATTGAAGGCTGGATACAACGTACAAATCGCAACAGAAGGTCAATACGCACTAGCTTATAGCATCTTTCCAAATCCTACTGATACACGTACATTAATTCCGTTCTTGAATAAGATAGAAAAGGATTATTTTCCGTTGCCAAAGTATATTGTCGCAGATGCTGGTTATGGTAGTGAACAAAACTATGAAGACATCCTTTCGAATCGAAAATGTGAGGCACTCATTCCATATACCATGTATGAGAAAGAACAAAAGAAGAAATATAAACAAAATCCATTTCATCCAGACAATTGGATGTACGACGAAGAAAGTGATACCTACATTTGTCCAAATCAGCAGCGAGTAACCTTCCGTTATCGTTCTGTACGTACAGATAAGACTGGTTTCAAACGAGAATTGAAAATCTATGAATGTGAAAACTGTTCAGGATGTCCATTTCGTTCATCATGCACAAAAGCAAAGGAAGGCAATCACCGAAAGGTCATGGTGAATGAAAAATGGGAACAACAAAAAGAATATGTAAGAGCGAAGCTTTCAGAAGAAAAAGCTGGTTCTATTTTCCGTCAACGTAAAATAGACGTAGAACCAGTTTTTGGATTCTTGAAGGCTAATTTGCGTTTCACTCGATTTTCCGTTCGAGGAAAATCGAAAGTGGAAAATGAAATGGGCATTGCCTTAATGGCCGTGAATTTACGAAAATACACGGCCAACAAAGATCAACTAACCAAAAATAATGGGGATAAATGGAAAAAGGAGAATTTGAGTTGGCTCAAATTCTCCTTTTTCCTATCTAGAAGCTAGTTTTGTCCCAGCCTCCCTATTTCTTCAAAGTCCCGCTGACTCCTTAATCCTATTCCACTTCCCCTTCCCAGGCGCTCATGCCGCCCAACATATTGGTAGCATCAAATCCATTTCGATCCAACAGCTCTGTCGCTTGGGCGCTGCGGCCGCCTGCCAAACACACCACAATATATGGTTTGTCTTTGGAAAGTTCATTCATTCTTATTGGAAGCAATCCTAATGGAATATTGACGGCTCCCGGAATATGCCCTCCTTGATATTCATGCACTTCACGGACATCGATAATATTCAATGTCTCTCCCGCTTCCAAACGTTGCTGAACTTCTTTCGGTGTAATTTCTTTCATTTAAAAATCCTCCTCCATCATTCATCTCCATGCATTCATGCCGCCACGGACATTTGTGACGCGCTCATACCCCAACTTTTTTAATTGCTTGCAGGCTTGACCGCTTCTCATGCCACTTTGGCAAATGACAATGATTTCTTTATCTTTGGGAAGTTTAGAAAAGTCCGATCCCAAAGGCAAATTTTGAAATTGCGGAATATGTTTTGCTCTGTATTCCGCCGGTGTCCTTACATCAATAAATATTTTGTCCTTATCCTGCAGAATATTTTTCAATTCGTTTGCGGAAATGGTGTTCACATTCGCCGGCTTCAAGCGCCATATAATGAATGCGGCAACAATCGCTAAGAGGATCCACTCCATGTTCTCACCTCCAAACAAATACCTATATAGGTATATTTCGGTTTATAAATAAATAGCTGCGTAAACAGCTATTGGAACTAACGGCTTTTGACAATTAAATTAATCGCTTCTTGCACCAATTCATCCATATCTTCCGCTTTGCTTTTATTCATGCATTCGATCAAGTTGTTGCTCACAATCACGCCGATGGTACGGTCCACTGCGGAACGGACGGCGCTAAGCTGAGTGACGACCTCTTTACAGTCTTTCCCTTCTTCCATCATGCGCAGAATCCCGCGTATTTGTCCTTCAATACGCTTCACACGGTTTATTGTCTTCGTATCGTATTTCAATGAGGCATCCCTACTTTCTATGACTTTGATTTCTACCAACAGTTTATACCCTATTAGGTATAAAGTCAACTTATAAATCGAGTAGGAGGGAGCGATTAACTCCCGTCCTCTCACACCACCGTACGTACGGTTCCGTATACGGCGGTTCAATTAAGATCATTGACGCAAGTTTTTATAACTTCCGTGAATAGCTGTTCTCTTTATGCCAGTGGTCACTCCACCCTCCAAGAGGTCTCCCACGGGATTCACCGCTTCCTTCCTCAAGTGAGGTACTACGTTTTCTGTGTTCATCATGACTCACTGAATGCCAAGGGCTATTCTCTCTTCATTGTTCGGTCCTTCTTAGTAGTTCTAAACCAACTAATACTATGACCTCTGCTGACTTCTGACGGTTCAGCTACTTATCACTAAGTAGGTTATGAAGCGTACTTCACATATCCGCCAGACCTCCCCGGGTAAGAATGTAATCTTTCCTTCCATCTATCTGCTTCATTTACTCTGTACCACCTTTGGCAGAAAGGACTTTGTTTTGTTTAGCAAACTCATCCAATGATACCTAGCCTTATATGAAGTTCGTGTTCCTCAGACCGGAAGTTTGCCGCTCGCTTCCTTCAGATTCCGCGTCACCACGGACACCCTTGCGTTAAGCTAACTGTTACTTCTGCCTTCACAGTTCGGGACTTACACCCTATAGATTACACCCATGCCAGGCGCACTAAAAACCAAGAAAATGTTTTTTCAACATTTCTTGGTTTTGTTAGAACGTCCTGCAATCCGCACGTCGCCTTTTATTGTATTGATACTCCCCGACTGTCCTGGCGATCATCCAGATGAAAGATTGCATCGGCAATGATTTTAAAAATCGTACTGATCGAAATTTCTGATGCCGTGCGCCTCCATTGCTTGCCCCAACTCTTCGTTGACCAATTTTTTATACTGTTCCTGTCCATTGATGGAAAACCACAGATAAAAATTAATGATGAATCTTTTCAATTCCAATGGGTTGCTCGGCTCCCCGCCGGATGCGGATTTCCCATACTCCTGTATCATTGTTTTAAGGGCTTCAAATGGCGCGTTTTGCACTGTTTTCGGTGCCTGTTTTGGATAATTGAACATGACGGTTTTTCCAAGATATCCGGACTTTGAATATTTGCCCAAAATCGTAAGGATGTCGTAGCTTAATTGGTAATTTGTAATATACGCTTCGTATTTTTTCTTTCCTATCTCTTCTTTTGGAATTTCCGGATTTGTGTAAACATCCAGATCAATTCCCAATTGGCGCAAAGAATCTTTATTAAAAAGCGGAACAGAGTTGAATGTCACCGTTCTTTGATAATGTTCGAATACGGCTTTTTGAATGGCTTTCGCTGTTTTAGATGAAAGGAATTGATTTTTCGCTAATGAATCATTGATCAAATGATAGGAAATCACTTGTGCGTTAAATCCGCCCAATGAATGGCCCGTCACGTAAATATCGCTGTACAAATTGTTGGCGATCGCTTTTCTTGCCAACGCCAACGCATGATCCAACTGAGGAATATCGCCAGTCAAAAGTACGTCCAGATTATTTATGATTCCCGCCAAATCGGCTGCACCGCGTTCTGCTATTACGATGTCATTGGAATAGGAATTGCGGAACACAACCCCGCTATGTCCGCTAATTGCGTCTGTTTCAAACCCAATGATCTCCCAATTTTTCACTAAATAAGCTTTCTGTTTCAAACGGATGGCATTCTGTATGGATTCTTTCGAAAGCGGTATTGGCGGAACATCTTTATTGGAGAAGTCGAACAAACCTTGCGCCTGTTCCGTGGAATTTGACATACCGGCAACATCCAAATAGGCCAAATCCGAAAATACCGCCAAGGCTTCATCCGTCACGTTATAAACCAATCTTTCAGCCGGTTTTTCATCGGCATCTGAAATCCCATCTCCATCGGAATCTTTTTTATTCGGATCTGAAATGAGCACCGCATATTCCTTGTCTTGTTCGAATTTGATTTCATCTCCATCCAAGATTCCGTCCTGATCTGTATCTGGGTTATTTGGATCCGTTTTAATGAGGCTGCCCGTTCCGATGATCAACCCGTTCGTTTCATAATAGTCGGGAATGCCGTCACGATCGGAATCTTTTGTGAACAGCTCGGAATCTTCTGCAGCGGCTATTGTTTTTGATCCCGCTTGATCAACATCTGCCGGGACAACGGACAGTGAAGAGGTAAAGTGGATTGGGTTATCCAGATCACCTGATGAACGGGCCCGTTCCTTGTTTGACATGCCGGGCGCTTCTTTCCAAGCCTGATCCCATACAGTGCCATCAATCAACACATAAACGCCGAAACGGTCCACCGCCGCTTCAACGGTATTGGTTTGCGGATCACGCATTTGGTTTGGCACCTTTTCTAAAGCCTGTTTTTTCTCGTTATAGTAAAAAATGGCCGGTTGGAAATCATTGTTTGAAACGGAATTGCCATAATGGAATTTGATTTTGGCAGAATCAAAATCAGTGACGGTGTTGAAAGAATATGCGTTGCCGATCAGGCCGGGAATGCTGTCATTTAAGAGTGGATGGGCGGTTGAAATCGGTTGGATTTCCGTAAAAAATGCATCTTTCGCCCTGCTTTTCATCGTGACAGTCGGATAGGCCGGTTCACCTTTCAAATAGGCTGGAGCCGCTGTTTCCCATTGGATCACTTCATCCCCATCAAGAATCCCGTCTCCATCAGTATCCCGATTGCGGGGATTGAAATTGAATCTGCCTTCCTCCGAATCCAACAAACCATCACGGTCCGTATCATCGGCCAATGGGTTTGTACCGTTTGCGACTTCTTGTCCATCAGGCAGAGAGTCTCCATCGGTATCTTTCAAATAAGGGGATGTCCCTATCGCCAATTCCTGCAAATTCGAAAGTCCATCCGAATCTGCATCCTCATCTCCATCCTTTATTCCATCGCCATCTGTATCCGCCATTGTCGGAGAATACACATTGCTCACATACTCAAAATAGTCATCCAACCCGTCCCCGTCAGTGTCTTTCTTTTTGGGATCCGTCAGCAAAATCAATTCTTCCCGGTCCGTTAAACCATCACCATCTGTATCTGCATTGCTCAATATTTTATCCTTGTTTTTCAAAAAACGGCTCAGGATTAAGGCTAAATGTGCCCTCGATATTTTATTGTTCGGTTTAAAGGTTTTGTCTTCATACCCTGTAATAATTCCATGGGAAGCTAAAATATGGACGTATTTTGAATACCAATCTTTGTCATCAACATCTTTGAATGATACTTTTTTCTTTTCGTTCAATGGAATTTTATAGGTTTCGACCAACATTTTTGCCAATTGCGCACGGGTCAAATTGCCCGAAACATCAAAAGTGCCATCCGGTTTCCCCGAAACAATGCCCAATGCGGTTGCTAAAGCAATCTCTTCGTAACCGTAGTCCCCTTTTTTCACATCTTTATATTGAACGTCGGGAATATTCGTCACATCCGGTTTTATTTCCCGCAGTAGAATGTTGATTGCTTGGTATCTTGTAATCGGATTGTTGGGTTTGAATGTTCCGTCAGGGTAGCCTTTGATTAATCCTTTTTCAGCTAAAAAATTGATGTCTTCTTTATACAGTTGAACATCTTTAAATTTGGCGCTTTCTGAAGCAACGTTGTTTTCCGCGTAAACTGCCGGCGTAATTGTAGAAGCGATTAAGACCGCGCTTGCTATGGCCCCTATTTTTTTCATTCTTAATCTCCCCCTTTTGTGTTTCATGAACGATCCGCCACTTTCCATCCAGTGGTTTGATTGAAGTGAAGTACATCACTTCCACAGACCGGAAGTTGACTGAATTCCTCTCGCCAGGAGTTTTGTTTTTATACTAACACTCCGAAACAACAGGTGGGAGATTTTTTCAATAATTTTCCTAAATAATTTCTGAATTTTTCAAAACATATTCTATTTCCTTTAATAAGCAGATTCGCTTTTGTGAGAAAGCCCTTAGATCATCTTCGAATCAACAATAACAACCCGGACATGATGATGGAAAACTGAACGGATTGCAGCGGTTCCCGATCATAGATAAAAAAGAACGCAAGTATAAATAATAGAATGAAATAGATACATGCTTGTCTCATTTCATTTGCAGCCCCTTCGCCTTTCTTATCCCTATCCTATTTCAAAGGGGGCAAGCTTATGAATTGAAATCAGGCTCCCGGGACGGCCAGAGGAAAATTTGCATACTCAACATACTTCGGTGTCCGATCCAAATGGGTTTCATAAAGAACGACTTCCGTCACGTTGAAGGAGAAAGTATTTCCGTTTTCCTCACGAATCTGCATCAATGTTTTTATGTCAAAAGCATCCCCGCTATTCCATTTTCTCGCCAATGTGATATGCGGGCGGAAAGGTTTTTTATCCAATTGAAATCCCGTCTCCACACATTGCTGATAAACCTCTTTTTGAATGGAAAAGAGCTGTTCTGAAGATTCCACATCCGCCCAAAAAATGCGGGGAGCTTTTTGTGGACCGAAAACGCCGATGGAATTCAATGTTAATGTGAATGAAACTTCCTTTTCCAAAATGGGCTTCACTTTCTCTATCGCTTGCTCCAGCTTCTTCTTTTCAGCAAACCCCAAAAAAGCCAGAGTTATATGGTAATCTTCCGGATGAACCCAGCGTGCAAATGGAAAATCCCCTTTTCTCGCTTGAATCCACTCATATAAAAATTCTTTCGCTTCTTTCGGCAATTTCACTGCAAAAAAATAATGGTGCTTTGACAACGCAATCCCCCGTTCCTCTTGAATGAACTCATTATAGTATTTACCCCTCCAACAATTTTAAACCAATTGTCGCCACAAGAATGGCAAAAATGCACAATATTCTCTTCCAATTTCCTGATTCATTGTAAAAGATTATACCTACCAGGGTACCCCCCACAACACCGATTCCCGTCCAAACGGCATAGGCGGTTCCCATCGGAATCGTTTGCATGGCATATTGCAATAAAACCAAGCTCCCTCCAAAACTTCCGATGAATAACGCAATCGGCTGCCAGCTGCGGCGGACGGCAAATTGATTCATCGACGCAACTACCAATGTTTCAAATAAACCGGCAAGTATAAGCGCCCCCCATGCCATCACTCTTCATCCCCCTTTCCGGCATCTTCATCCGTCAAAAGCTGCAACCCAACAACCCCTGCAATAATGAACAAAATGAAGCATATCTTTAACAGATGAAAAGGCTCTCCAAAGAATACAATATCGCTAATGACCGCCCCTAAGCTTCCTAATCCGACAAAAACCGAATAGACCGTTCCTGCGGGCAAAAATTGAGATGCCCGGATCAATAAGTAATTGCTCAAGAAAATCGCGCAGACTGTTCCAGCCCATTCAAGGAAACGATCCGCATGGGCAAGGCCGATCACCCACAGCACTTCAAATAATGCGGCAACATAAACGGTCATCCAATGTTTGTTCATTTCCATTCCTCCAATAAAAAAAGCCTAAAGAGATAGATTTATCTCCCAGGCTTTTATCCTTCCGTGTACGCAAATGCGCCGTTTTCTCTCGGACCAGTCCTGCAATGCAGCGGAACCCTAGAAAACGTTTCCCGTGTTCGGTTGTATATCATTTTGCCATATAGGCAAGAAAGATTCAATGGTAAGCGATTTAATCAGGTTCAGTGAACGGATCATTTGAAATTATAGTCAGTGACGATTTTGTCCCGGCCAGTGGTCACATCTATGAAGTATTCATATAAAGAAATGCCCAAGAAGGAACCGGAAACGTTGTAGACATTTGTAAATCCTAAGTTTTGCAACATTTTCACCGCATTGTAACTCCGCTGACCGGAACGGCAATGCAAGTATACCGGCTTGTCGCGGGGAATTTCATCGACCCGCTCCCGCAATTCGCTCAATGGGATGTTGATGGCATTCACCAAATGCCCCCGTTCAAATTCGTTCTTCTCACGAACATCAATGAAGGTTGCCCCTTGCTCCACCAAGCCGCGCACTTCGGAAACGTGCACTTGTTTATAATCATCGTGTAAGATGTTCAGTCCCACAAGAGCCGCGATATTCACCACATCCCGCGCCGTGCTGTAAATCGGGGAGTAGGCCAATTCCAACTCTTTCAAATCTTCCAGCGTGCCGCCCAACGTAACTAATGTGGCAATCACATCGATGCGTTTGTCTGCATTTCCTTTTCCGATGGCCTGGGCCCCGAGGATTCTTCCCGTCGGCACTTCAAAAATCAATTTGAAATGGAGCGGATGGCTGTCCGGCATGATTCCCACTTTATCCGGCGCGATGATATAAACACTGTCATATTGAATGTTCGCCTCTTTTGCCGCCCGCTCATTTAACCCGGTTACAGCGCAATTTAAATCGAAAATTTTTACGACAGAGGAACCGATAACCCCTTTATTTTCCTGCTTATGGCCATAAATATGGTCCGCAGCCGCCCTCGCCTGTCTGACAGCCGGTCCGGCCAAAGCGAGCCTTGTCGGTCTGCGGGTCAAGCGATGATATACTTCAATGGCATCCCCCACGGCATAAATGGATGGGTCGGACGTTTGATAATTGGCATTGACTTTAATGCCTCCAAGCTCCCCAATTTCAAGCCCCGCTTCCTTGGCAAGCGCCACTTCCGGCTTCACTCCAATGGCCAGCACCACCGCTTGGGCCTCCACTTGTTTTCCGGAGTTGAGTTCTATGGAATGTTCCGTAATTTTTTTCAGCCCATCACCGACAATCAATTGAACGCCATGATCCATCATTTCTTTATGAAGAATTTGCACCATATCTTCATCAAATGGCGCCATGATTTGAGGAGCATATTCCACCAATGTGACTTCTTTTCCCGCTTCCCTTAAATTTTCCGCCACTTCGACACCTATAAAGCCTCCGCCAATGATTGCGACGCTTTCCACATTGGACCGGCTCACGTATTGATGCAAGCGGTCGATATCCACCACATTTCTCACCGTAAATACATGCGGCAGATTCACCCCTTCAAACGGAGGGACGACTGGACTCGCTCCAGGTGATAAAATTAAAACATCATAGCTTTCTTTATACACTTCATTCGTTTCCAGATTTTTCACTTCCACCGTTTTTTCATCCCGATGAATGTGAATGACTTCCTGATTGACGCGGGCTTCGATATTGTACTTCGTTTTAAAACTCTCCGGCGTCATTAGCACCAATTTTTCTTTTGATGCTACCACCCCGCCCAAATAATACGGCAAGGAACAGTTGGAAAAGGATACGTGTGGCCCCTTTTCAAACATGATGATTCGCGCCTGTTCATCCAACCGGCGAATTCTTGCGGCAGCACTGGCTCCTCCTGCTACGCCTCCAACAATCAACACTTTTTTCATGTAATCACTCCTGTCCTTTATACCCTAAAAGGTAATGATCGCCTTGTGGCAAATCTGAGAAACAAAAACATCGAAGACTTTTGTTCACTTTCAATTATTTAATTAAAATATATACCCCTATAGGTATTTTGTCAACGAATCTTTTTTCGGAGAATGAAATTAAGGATACCCAAGATAAGGAGCGGACCTTAAAAGGAGTGGTGACATGGCCAATGAAGAAAAACATGAGCAAGAACCGATGAATGAAGAGGAATTCTTAGAAATTGTATTGGAGGCGCAAAAGGAGGCGCTTGAAAAAGAGAGGGAAGATCGGCTAAAAGAAGAAGAAATCGCCAAAAAACCCCGCAGATTCAGGAAAATGATGGCTTTGTTGATGGCCATTATCCTTGCCTTCAGCACCTTTGCCGTGATTTTTGAAATCTATTCCATCCCCGCCATTGAGTTTCTGAAGACTTCGGCAAGACTGTCATCCCAAAAAGAAATTCAATCTTATAAAAAAGCGGTTGTTCAAATAACGACAGAGGACGGAAAGGGTACAGGATTTTCCATTTCGGAAAACGGTTTGATCGTTACAAACGAACATGTCATTGACGACGCCCTCACGATTAAGGTCAGTTTCCCTGATAATGGCTTATATAAAGGAGAGGTTGTGGCCACGTATCCCGAAGTGGACTTGGCCTTATTGCAGGTGGATGGAAAAGACCTGCCCTATTTGACGCTGAGTGAAAAATATCAATATCTCCAACAAGAATCCATTTATATCATCGGCAATCCCCTTTACTTTACGGGCATCGCCAATGAAGGGCATGTGCTGGAACCTGTTTTGCTTGCGGATTGGGAAGAGGAAGTATATATGATCGATGCGCCGGTATATCGGGGAAACAGCGGCAGCCCAGTAATCAATGATGACGGGAAAGTAATCGGCATCATCTTCGCCACTTTGGATCATGAAAAATTTGGCCAAGTGGGGCTCTTTATCCCTGTTGCATATTTGCAGGAAAGGATGAGCAATTCATCATCCCCCCATTCGACAACAGGCTCCTGATGGAAGAAGCTTTAAGATTGATTCGAAACGATACGACAGAATTGATTTTTTGATATAACAAAGTTTAGTGTCAATATTTAATTCACCGGATCTAATTATTTTTTTGAAATAACAATTTGTTTTGCTTCTTTATTCGACATATCCTTTTGGCAGTCAATTTGTTTTGTAAACTTGGTTGATATCTTTTAAGAATTAAACTCCTTTTATAAGGATTTTCAATTTATTTTTTGCCTGCTCATTTTTTAGAAGATTGTTATTTTTATATAGGAAAATTACTATCTGTTATTTTCGACACAGAGATTTCTCTACCAAATTAATTTTGTAAACCTTGGTTGATATTTAAAGAGTGGATGTTCTTCATTGTTGGAGCTTTATTAATGTATTTAGGAAATCTTGCAATGAACCGTTCGTTATATGAAAAAAGCATCAAAATTCCATGCATTTTTTACAAGATTCGTACTTTGAGGCGCCTCCATTGTCAACTAAAGTTGACAATAAATGTCCGAATGCTCCTATAAAAAATCTTTCAATCTGATGGCCACTTTCAAATGACTTACAAAATAAGCGAAATATTCGACAACCGCTGTTTATTCAAGGGTTTATCGACACCATTTTCCTTTGAAATTTCCTTAGAAACTCATATACTTGTAAATTTTTTGAATTTTAGTAAAGTAATTAATAAACAAAGGGGGCATGATTTTATGGAGAAAGTGCGTTTAGGCAAAACCAATCTTTACGTCCATCCGGTCGGCTTAGGAGCAAATGCGGTAGGTGGTCACAATATTCACCCAAATTTGGATGAAGCGGAAGGCAAAGAAGTGGTCCGCGTTGCCATCGAAAATGGCATCAACTTTATCGATACGGCCTACATATATGGATTGGGACGTTCCGAGGAGCTCATCGGTGAAGTCATCCAAGAGCTGGGCAACCGAAGCGAGTTGGTCATTGCAACGAAGGTTGGTCCAAAAATGGTGAATGGTCAAAGGGTTATGGACAATTCCCCTTCTTTTTTGAAGGCGGAAGTGGAAAAAAGCTTGCGCCGCTTAAAAACGGACTACATCGACTTGCTCTATATCCATTTCCCTGATGAACATACGCCAAAAAACGAAGCCATTGGCGCATTGAAGGAATTAAAGGATGAAGGAAAGATTCGGGCCATTGGCGTTTCCAATTTTTCCTTGGCCCAATTGCAGGAAGCCAATCAAGACAGCTATGTGGACGTTTATCAGGGACACTATAACCTGATTCACCGGGAAGCGGAAAAAGAGTTGTTCCCGTATGTTCTTGAGCACAACATCGCCTTTATCCCCTACTTCCCATTAGCTTCGGGGCTGCTTACAGGGAAATACACAAAGGACACGGAAATTCCCGAATACCGGAAAAATTCGCAGTTCTTCCAAAAAGAGGTTTACGATCAAATCGTGGAAAAAGTGGAACGGCTGCGCCCAATCGCCCAATCGAAAAATGTGGAAGTGGCCAATATCGTCCTTGCCTGGTATTTGGCACAGGAAGCCGTGACGGCCATTATTCCAGGGGCAAAGCGGGCTGAGCAGGTGTTGAACAATTTAAAAACAGCCGATGTGTCTTTGAGCAAAGAGGAAATTCAAGCAATTGATGAGTTGTTTAAATTGGATTAAGTCGTTCCTAACCGAGCGGAAGAAGAAAGCGATATGTTTTCCCTCCGCTCTCTTTTTTTGTGCGGGATTTCCGCCAATCTTGGCTAGATATCCGTCAAATATGTGAACATATCCGCCAATCGAAAAATTTAGGATTGTCCGAAGTGGGATATCCGCCAATCTTGCGCATTTATTCGCCACTTTCATAAGAAAATCCGCCAATATCGCAAATATATCCGCCATCCGAATTATTTAGGTTTCTCCACAGCGGGATATCCGCCAATCTTGCACATTTATTCGCCATTTTCATAAAATAATCCGCCAATATCACAAATATATCCGCCATCCGAATTATTTAGGTTTCTCCACAGCGAGATATCCGCCAATCTTGCGCATTTATTCGCCATTTTCATAAAATAATCCGCCAATATCACAAACATTTCCGCCAATCAAAAACTCCGTAAACCCCAACTATAAAAAAGGCAACTTTTCAAATAAAATAGGCAGCTTCCAATTAGAGAAAGCTGCCTCAATTCAAACTTATCTATTTTTCATCCATTCAGGTTTTCCAAAACCTTCGAACTCTGCATCAATTACTTTTTCAAATTCTTCGGATTGAACAACTTCAATCAAATCTTTGGCAAGTTGGGAATCTTCATCCTCCGCTTTCACAGCCACTACATTGCGGTATTGATCAAGCATGTTTTCCAACGCCAACGCATCCAACAAGTTCATATTGGCTGCCAACGCATAATTGCCTGGTACAGCTGCCAAATCGGCGCTATCCACAGAACGTGGCAATTGTCCTGCTTCTAATGGTTGGAATTTCAAGTTTTTCGGATTTTCAATGATGTCTTTTTCAGACACTTTTAGTGGATCTGCATTCGGATCAATTTTAATAAGCCCTTCATCTTGAAGTGTATTGAATGCGCGGGCAGCATTTGTCGGGTCGTTTGGAATTGTGATTGTAGCCCCGTCTTCCACTTCATCCAAAGATTTATATTTGTTTGAGTAAATGCCCATTGGCGCAGTTGGAACCGTAATTAACGCTGTCAAATCCATATTGTTTTCTTTCTCAAAGTTTTCAAGATAAATTGTGTGTTGGAATAAGTTTGCTTGAATAGATCCCTCATTTAATGCTTTATTTGGTTGGATATAGTCGCTGAATTCCACAATCTCAACTTTATACCCTTTTTCTTCCAAACCTGGTTTAATGGCTTTTTTCACCATATCGCTGTATGGTCCGGCTGTTGCCCCAATTTTAATTTCTTTTGATTCTGATGAAGTTGAATCTGCTTTACTTTTTTCACTTGAATTACTGTTGCATGCAACAAGAAGTACCGCAACTAAAAAGACTAAAAATGTTGCTAAAAACTTTTTCACAATCATTCTTCCTTTCTTTTTATTTTCTTTTATCAACTAATTTGGCGATAAAATCACCGGCAAATTGAATTACTTGAACCAAAATAATTAAAATCAACACAGTTGTAATCATGATCGTATCGTCATATCGGTAATAACCAAAGCGGATGGCCAAATCCCCTATACCGCCTCCACCGACAGTACCGGCCATTGCCGAAAATCCAATCAAACTGATTAAAGTAAGGGTTATACCTGATATGATGCCGGAACGGGACTCCAACAATAATACATGCCAAATGATCATCCAAGGGGTTGCTCCAGATGCAATGGCCGCTTCGATGACCCCTTTATCAATTTCCCTTAATGCACTTTCTACAATTCTTGCAAAAAAGGGAATGGCCGCCACCGATAATGAAACGCTTGCTGCCGTTGGTCCAATCGTTGTCCCAACAAGAAAATTAGTAAATGGAATTAACGCGACAAGCAAAATGAGGAAAGGAATCGAACGGATCAAATTCACAATAAAACCTAAAATGTTATGTATAATCCCATTCTCCATAAACAAACCTTTATCCGTGATGTAAAGAATCACCCCGATAGGCAACCCGATCACTACAGCTACAATTAATGAGATGGAAATCATATAGATGGTTTGAAAAAAAGCGGTATTGATTTCCGGAATCAGCTCGATTAGATGATTAATATCAAATTCCATAATTGATCACCTCCACTTGAGCGGCACGGTTTTCGATATATCTTAAGGCTTTTTCAATTTCCTGTTTTTCCCCTTTTAACTCCATTATAAAAATGCCCAGTGGTTCATCTTGAATATATTCAATGGATCCATGTAGGAAGTTGCCGTCTACTTGGTGTACTTTTAGCGTATCCGAAATGACACCCTCTCCAGCCACTTTCCCTTTGAAAGTCACTTTCACGATCGTTCCGGTGCATTCTAGAAGAATGGCTTCTGGAATATCATAAGAAATAACGCTGGAGATAAACTCTTTTGTGAGTTGCTCTTTCGGACTTGCGAAAATATCATAAACGCGGCCCTCTTCAATGATTCTTCCCTTCTCCATGACCGCCATCCGATCGCAAATTTCTTTTACAACGTCCATTTCATGGGTGATCAAAACGATTGTAATGTTCAATTCTTTATTGATTTTTTTCAACAATTTTAAAATGGATTTGGTTGTCTTAGGATCGAGGGCAGAAGTGGCCTCATCACATAACAGTACCGTTGGATTATTGGCAAGAGCCCGGGCGATGGCCACCCTTTGTTTTTGGCCGCCACTGAGTTGCGCAGGATAAACATCCTTTTTATCAGATAACCCCACCATTTCCAGCAGTTCTTCCACTCTCGGTTTGATTTGATCTTTCGGAACCTTTGCCGCTTTTAAAGCGAAAGCGACATTTTCAAAAACGGTTTTTTGGCTGATGAGGTAGAAATGTTGAAAAATCATGCCAATTTTAAGTCTTGCCCGACGCAATGATTCTCCTTTTAATTTCGTCAAATCCACCCCATCCACCTTAATCGTTCCCTTTGTTGGACGTTCCAGCAGATTGATGCACCGGAGCAAGGAACTTTTCCCTGCCCCTGAATAACCGACGATCCCGAAAATTTCTCCTTCCCGTATGGTCAAAGATACATTGTCCACCCCAACAACAGTGCCATTCTTTGTATCATATTCCTTTGTTACATTCTGAATTTCGATCATAAAGCTCCCTCTTTTGAACCAGGATGAAGAAAACCTGATTAAAAATTATTAAAATAATATATCATTTTATTTTTATTGTTTTACTAGGATTTTGGAATAAAATAAAACTAAAGCGTCGACCATATCTGAACGAAAAACGCTTTATCCTATTAATGTTATAAAGTAATTAGGAATTTGATAATTTAGATACTACCCACCTATGTTTATTTTGTCAATATATTAATATGATTTTGAATTTAAGAATTTTAAAAAAAGAAAACATAAAAACCAGGTTCCAACCTTATTTATTAGAAATACTACCAAAAAAATTATTAATAAAAAAAAACCGCCTCCCAAAAGGAAGCGATCCTATTAAAAGATATATCCGACCAACAATCCAGCCGATAATAAGAAGCAAAAAATCGTATTCGTCATGGCTGTGGATTTCATGGCCACTTTCATAAATTGCGGTTCCTTCTCACCTTTTTGGAAACCTTTGATAGCATCCACCGGTTTTTTCACACTTAAGAACACCACCAATGCCCAAGGGCTGATGCTTCCAGCCGCCACTAATCCGATAATCCAAAGATAGGAGATGACAAAGGCGAACGCCAATAACCGCACCGCATTTTTCCGTCCGATTAAAATGGCCAGCGTTTTTCTGCCGCCCCGCTTATCTTCCTCAATATCCCGAATGTTGTTCGACATATTGATCCCGCCGACTAATATCCCTGATGGAATGGAAAGAAGAAAAGCAAGAGACGTAATTTCCCCGGTTTGAATAAAATACGCGATCAATACGAATGCGGTTCCCATCAACGCCCCCGCAAACAGTTCTCCAAATGGGGTATAAGCGATTGGCAGCGGGCCACCCGTATATAAATATCCTACCGCCATGCCAAATGCACCAATTGCTACCAGCCACCAGCTGGAATTGGCGCAAATGTATACACCGATGATAGCAGCCAGCACATATAAAAGAATCGCTACCATCAATACATTTTTCGGCTTCAAGCCGTGGCGAACGATTCCTCCACCAATGCCAACCGATTCTTCCGTATCCAGCCCTCGCTTGAAATCGTAATATTCATTAAATAAATTTGTCGCAATTTGAAGTGCCAAACACGCAATCATCATCGCCAGAAATAGCAACCAATCGATCTTTGTATCATACAGTGCCATTACCGTCCCTAAAATGACCGGCGCAAAAGTTGCCGTTAACGTATGTGGACGAGTCATCTGCCACATAAGCTTTAATGATGAAATTTCCTGATTCTTTTCCATAACTGGTTTCATCCTCTTTCTATCATTCATGAAAATAATTATAACAAATTCAAATGATTCACAGGTACTTATGAAATGACATGAAAAGAAGCCCACAATTTTATTGTGGACTTATATTCATTAGGCAATCAAGATTCCCCATACGCATAAAAATCTATTTGAATTGTCTTCTGGAATCCAGCCTTTTGATAAACTGATAAAGCTTGTTCATTTTCCATCTCTACTTGAAGGAAAATTTGTTTTGCTCCGCTTCGATAAGCAAAGTCTTTCACCCAGTTCAATAAAGCTGTCGCAATCCCTTTTCGTTGATGGAGGGGATGTACTGCTAAGGAAGTAATCCACTGGTTCATTTCTTCCTTTGAAGTAGTTACAGTTCCGACAACTTCCCCATCCTTTTCTGCAACCCAAATCACTCTTCCTGGAACTTTTGTATTCAATTCAATGAGTTCGATTGTTTCTTCCCTGAGGTCGCCAAATGTTTCTCTAAATATTTCAACAAGGGGGTCCAAATCCGTAGATTCGTTATACGGTCTTATATATATAGAATCATTCATTTCAACCATTTCCGCTTCCGCTTCAAAAGTCGCTTCCGAAAAGCTATATGTATATCCGTATTTTTCAATGATTTTTCTTCCGTATAGGTCATTTTCTAGGACAACTACTAATTCTCCAACAGCGTGTCGATCTTTAAAAGCTTTTGATAATAAACTAAGTAATGCATCATCTATGCCTGTTTGTCTGTACATAGGATCAACTAGCATGGTCCATTCATATGTATCCAAACCAATTCGATCTACCGCCGTAATAAGACCAACTAACTCATTTGTTTCTTCATCGTAAGCAAGGATGCAAAATCCCCTGCTATATGTTTTATTTAATAAAGGTAGATTTAAAGCATAGGAATAAGGGCATTGGTCCACTTCTGTTGCAAATCGAGATAAATTTTGAATTTCTTGATATGTTTCTTCATCTATAGGTAACGATGTGGTCATAAAGGCAATGTTCATCTTTAATACTCCGATCTATTTCTTTTACTTTTAACATTTTAGACAAAGCATTCGCCCACTGCAACAAGCTGCATCACATTCCCATAAATTACGTCATTCGCTCTTTTTCACCTTTTCTCTCAAGTTTCATCGCTTCATCCATTCTTCGTTAATAAAACGTCAAATATTTCTAAAAGTAACCGTTTGAAAAGTCATGTTGAGACAGCCGAGTGCAGTTGTATCCGTTAAAGTTTCGGGCGTTTTTCAACTCCCCTTGAGATATATAGCTTGGACGAATTTCACCCATTTTTTTCATAAGGAAATACCCTAAAAAGGTATTGTTTGCCAATTCAATAATGTGTAAAATGTATATATATAATATATACATTTTTTTCGAGAGAGGTTTTTGCATGCAAGTTATAATTTCGAACCAATCTAAAGAACCGATTTATAGGCAAATTTATGCTCAAATAAAGAAACAAATTTTAACGAATGAACTAAAACCTGGCGAGTCCCTGCCTTCCATGCGTCAATTAGCGAAGGATTTAAATATAAGTGTCATTACAACAAAGCGAGCATATGAAGAACTTGAAAATGATGGCTTTATTTACTCAATAGTTGGAAAAGGATCGTTTGTATGTGAACAAAATAATGAAATGATTCTGGAAAGGAAAATGAAAGTCATTGAAGAACAACTTTTATCTGCAATTCAAAATAGTAAAGAAGTAGGGATAGAATTAGAAGAATTAAAAGAACTTCTTACATTGTTATATAAGGAGGATACATGATGGAAAATGTAATTGAATTACAGCATGTATATAAGGCTTTTAAAGGATTTGAATTGAAAGACTTATCTATCTCAGTTAAGAAAGGCTTTGTTACAGGGTTTATCGGTGGTAATGGGGCAGGAAAATCCACAACCATCAAGCTGATAATGAATTTGTTAAAACCGGATAGTGGAACAATTTCTATTTTTGGTATGGATTATAAAAAAAATGAAAAAGAAATAAAACAACGAATCGGCTTTGTGTTCGATAGTAACATTTTTTATGAAAATATTACATTGGCTGAAATGAAGAAAATTATTAAACCTGCCTATCGTAAATGGGATGATACCTTATTTAATCAATATATAGATATGTTTGAACTGCCTTTAAAGAAAAATTTAAAAACCTTTTCAAAAGGGATGAAGATGAAAGCCTCATTAACCATTGCATTATCCCACCATGCTGAGTTAATTATCATGGATGAACCGACATCGGGATTAGATCCAATCATTCGCAGTGAATTATTAAATATCCTACACAACCTTATGCAGAATGGAGAAAGAACAATCCTTTTTTCAACGCACATTACGACAGATTTAGATCGAATAGCAGATTATATAACCTTTATTCATAATGGGCAACATATCTTTACAAAAGAGTATTATAAAATCGAAGAGGAATTCGCAATAGTAAAAGGAGGAACGAATCTATTAGATCGTGATACAGAACAAGAATTTATCGGAATTCATAAAACTAATCACGGATTCCGAGCATTGACAGCGAATAAACAACGTACAAAAAATATTTTTGGTGATACGGTCATTATAGAGAAACCGACACTTGAGGATATTATGCTATATACAAAGAAAGGGGAAGAGAGATGCTAAATCTTATTCGTAAAGATATGATATTACAGAAGAAAACATTGCCATTCATGTTGTTATTTTTGTTTGTCTATTTATTTGTAAATGTTTCTACTTCTTGGGTGGCTATCGTTTTTTGTATTGTAATCATCATGAATGCTTTTCAAACGGATGAAACATCGTCAGCTAATCTGCTTTTAAATTCTTTACCATATACACGAAAGGAAATTGTCAGTTCAAAGTATATTGGTGCGCTAATTTTTATTTTTCTTACTCTGCTGACTATTTTTATAGGAAATTGGATGATTCATAGAGAAATCATGCAATGGGAAATATTATTGTTTATTACGAGCATTGTAATGGGTTTAATTTCATTTGCTTTCCCATTTTCTTATCTATTTAACAGTAAATATTTATTAATTGGATTTGGTGGTGTGTTTGTTGTTTATATGGTTACCCTAAGCTTTATACCTAATTTGAATGATAGAGTAAGAGAGCTAGTCCAAACGGTACTATCTTTGGATAATTCCCTGTTTTATCTTGGCATAATATTATCGGTTGGGCTTCTTTATGTTCTTTCGTGGATACTCTCGATTCGAATATATAGTAGAAAAGTTTTTTAGAGACGATTGTTAAAAGGATTTTTAAAATTTGACGTAACATCTAAAAGATCCTGAAAATAAAATTATGGAAATGTTTGAAATCAGGTTACGAGGCTGGGACATAACTAATAAAGTGAACGAGCTGCAAAAAGCTTTTTTGTAAAAAATTGATTGAGTTACGGGGCGAGTGTTTAGAAAGTTACACCTTTCTAAACTCCCCCTCCTTTTGATTGTTTTAACATATTTGCATAAATTCCATCTTTTTCGATTAATTCTTGCTGAGACCCCGATTCTGCAATTCTTCCGTCTTTCATCACAAACACGATATCTGCATGACGAACGGTATTTAATCGATGGGCGATGACAAAGCTAGTTCGTCCTTTCATTAACTCCTCTAATGCCTCTTGAATTTTCTTTTCCGTTACAGTATCGATGCTACTTGTCGCTTCATCCAATAACAAAATTGCAGGATTTGCTAAAAATGCTCTTGCAATCGATAACAATTGTTTTTGACCTTGCGAAATTTCACTACCATCCGCTTTTAACACTGTGTCATAGCCTTTTGACAACTTCATAATGAAATCATGAGCATTGGCTTTTTTTGCTGCATCCACCACTTCTTCATCGGTTGCATCAAGCCTTCCATAGCGGATGTTTTCACGGACTGTGGCTTCAAATAAAAACGAATCTTGCAGCACAAATGCCATTTGACGTCTAAGGGTGGAACGCTTAAATTCCCGAATATTATGTCCATCAATCAATATTTCGCCGCTTGTTGCATCATAAAGACGGGCAATTAACATCATCGTTGTCGTTTTGCCGGCACCGGTTGGACCAACGAACGCCACCGTTTGACCTGGAGTGACATGAAAATTCAAATTTTGCAGAGTGTCGGATTTGTCATATTGAAAAGAGACTTGTCGAAATTCTACCTCTCCGCGAATTCGATAATTTTCGGGAAGATTCCCTCCGTCATCTTCCACTTTCTCATCCATAATGGAAAATACCCGTTCCGCCCCTGCTATGGCAGACAATACCGTATTGATTTGGTTTGCCAATTCATTTAACGGGCGGGTAAACTGCCGGGCATATTCTGTAAAAATCACAATCGTCCCAATCGTCACCCATCCATTATAGGCAAAAATTCCGCCGATGCCGGCAATAATGGCAAAGCTCATATTGTTTAGAAAGTTAAAGACTTTTGGAATATAGCCGGAATAAACTAGCGCCCAAAATCCGACATTCTTCAAACGTTTACTTTTTTCATAAAATTCCTTTTTCACAAACTCTTCCTGGGAAAAAGCCTTAACAATGCTTTGGCCGGAAATCGTTTCTTCAATCATCCCGTTCAAATCGCCAAGGGCCGCTTGTTGCTCTTTAAACAACTTTCCCGTTCTTTTTGTAATCCATCTCATAGCAAAATACATGAGCGGAATGACAATCATCGTAATCAACGTCAATAGAGGGCTTAAAGAAAGCATGACCACAATGGTGCCGGCAAGGGTTAAAATACTTGAAAAAACTTGAATAAACGAAGAGTTCAGCGTCGTGCTCACCGTTTCAATATCGTTTGTCAGACGGCTCATAATCTGGCCGTGCTGTCTTTTATCAAAATAAGATACCGGAAGCTTCAGCAAATGATTGAAGGCGCCCGCTCTCATTTTGTAAACGACCGTTTGCGCAATGCCGACCATCCAATAGTTTTGCATAAACAGCGTCACTGCATAGACAACATAGATGCCAATGAGTTGGAGGATGAGCGGAAGCATCCCTTGAAATTCTTTGGGGATGATATATTTATCAATCATACGGCCAATCAAATAAGGACCCAGCAAACCCGCAAGTGAACTGATGATGACCATGATGAAAACGACAATCAATAATCCCCTCTGTTCATCGACGAGTTGCCATATGCGGAGGAGCGTTTTCTTCCAATCGCTTGCCCGGGGGCCTTTCTTTTTACCCGCATTTTTCAAATCTGCCTTTGTCAAAGCCGGTTCATAGCCAAATGGTTTCTTTAAAATGTCCATCATTCATCACCCACCTGTTCCTCCTGGGAGCCTACGATTTGCTGATACAGCCTGCTCGTTTTCATTAATTCCTCATGGGTTCCAATGGCAGCCATTTCCCCTTCATCCAACAATACAATGCGATCCGCCCCTTTGGCTGTATGGATTTTCTGTGTCACAACGAGCATTGTGGCCTCCGTACCTTTAAGCGCCTCCCATAGCGCCGCTTCCGTTTTCACATCCAACGCACTTGTGCTATCGTCCAAAATTAAGATTTGCGGTTTCCGGATCAACGCCCTTGCAATGGATAACCGTTGTTTTTGACCACCGGATAAATTGACGCCCTTCTGTCCAACCATGGTGCCGTATCCTTCCGGAAAAGCGGAAATGGTATCATGAATTTGCGCCATCTTTGTGGCAGCCACCACTTCATCAAATGCCGCTTCCCGTCTCCCCCATTTCACATTGTCTTCAATGGAACCGGTGAAGAGCAGTGATTTTTGCGGAACATAGCCGATTATGCTGCGCAATTCCTTTAACGGCCAGTCTTTGATATTCTTCCCTCTGACCTCGATCGCCCCTTCCGTCGGGTCATAAAAACGTGGAATTAAACTGAGCAGCGTGGATTTCCCTGAACCGGTCGCCCCCATAATCGCCAACTTTTCACCTTTCTTCACTTCAAAAGTGATATTTTGAAGAACGGGCTTGTCCGTATTCGGGTAGGTGAAGGACACCCCATTAAATCGAACCATGTCATTTTCATCTTGTGAAACGCTCTTCCCATTACGTTCACAGTCTCTTTCAAGCCCCTCTTCCATGATCAATATTTCCGCCATCCGTTCACTGGAAGCTTTTGCGCGGGAAAAACCGTTCAAAATAAAGGCGAACATGCCAAAGTATCCCGTAATCCGCAAAGCGTAGTTGACCACTGCCACCAATTCCCCGACTTGCGCCTGATTCATGCTTATTTCCCGTGCTCCATACCAGATGGCGGACAATAAACTGACATTCAGCACAAAGGTCATAACCGGCATCATCAATTCCATCGTTCGAAGGGCTTTCATCGTATCCACTTTCAAATCTTCTGCGACCCGATGGAACTTCTCCATTTCATATGCATTTCTCATGAAAGCTTTCACCAGATAAATGGCCTGCAAGCTTTCCTGCAATGCCCGGTTCAGCTTGTCCATGCGCCGTTGCACTTCGCTGAAGAGCTGACTCCCCTTTTTCACAATCACATATAAAAAGAGGGCAAGAATCGGTGTGCCAATCATTAACATCATCGCCATCTTGGCATTGACGAAAAAGGCCATCATCAGGCTTAATACGACGGATAAAGGTGCGCGAAGCATTATACGCAAACTCATAAATAAAATGCTTTGGACTTGCTGCACATCGTTCGTGAGCCTTGTAATTAAACTGGATGTCGGATATTTCAAATAGGTTGCCATGGAAAAAGATTGGATTTTGCTGAACAATGCATTTCTCAAATCAAAAGCAAAACTTTGGGCCGCATGAGATGAATAATATGTATTGATAATCCCGCAGGTAAAGGCGATGAACGCAATTCCCAACAATATGCATCCCCATAGGGAAATGACATGGAAATCTTTCAATACAATCCCGTCGTCGATGATTTTTGCAATGATCAACGGTTGCACCAGTTCCGCCGCCAGCTCCGCCAACATAAGAACAAGTGCAAAAATGGCGTACCATTTATATGGCTTCAAATAACCTAAAACGACTTTCACAAACACACCCCATTCCAAGAGACTCTGCTCCCTGAACAACTAAAAAACTTCTTTAATTTATATGTTCACCATCGCTGTATTTTTCATCCTTCTCACTGGCGACGGAAATCCAAGTGACGCATATCAGCATAAGGAAAATCCCAATCACTTGCCAAAACCCGAAAGAAGTTGAAAATACGGCAACGGAAATCACCATTGTCGTCAATGGTTCCATGGTGGATAAAATGCTTGTCAACACCGGACTGATATATTTCATGCTGCTCAAAAACAACACGAAT
The DNA here is from genome assembly GCF_038593265.1 of Ureibacillus sp. FSL W7-1570. Lineage (GTDB taxonomy): Bacteria > Bacillota > Bacilli > Bacillales_A > Planococcaceae > Ureibacillus > Ureibacillus suwonensis. The sequence continues at coordinate 2,678,480 of NZ_CP151979.1, read as the reverse complement.
GCAATGGTGCTGAAGAAAATGATACAAGCCATAATAAGGAAAATTTTTAAATTGGAAAGCAATATCCATTCTTCACTCCGCCAAATCAATGTTCCGGTTCCCAACACGATTCCGCCAATCAACATTCCCCATCCAACGACAAGCAAAACCCCCCACTCGCCCATCAGACGAACGGGATACAGCGTATAGATGGCAAAAGTGATCCCTAATATCAGCCCCCAAAAAATCGCTTCCTTGCTTACCAATAACTGATCAAACTTTGCATTGGTCAATAGCAGAAACAATCCCAAAAGCGTGCCGATAATCCCTAATACCTGGTATCTTGGCGGCCACATCCGGACTTTGATTGATGTATACGCCACAATGAAAAGCGGTCCCAAAAACTGGAGCAGCGTTGCAAAAACCGCATTACTTTCTTGAATGGTCGTTGTGAAGGAATATTGCAGCCCGAGCATTCCGGCAATGCTATAAACGACTAATTGGCGTCCCCAATATTTCGTCTTCCATACTTCAAAAACCGGCTTTTTTGTCATCTGTAAGAACCCTAAAATGCCAATCCCCGCTACAAGCAGCCTTACTGTCAGCAGGAAATTCACCGTCATTCCCGAACTTTTCAATATCCACTCCGTCAACGGCCCTGTTGTCCCCCACATCATTGCACCGGTGACAATCAACATGATTCCCTTTATATGTTTCATCATAGTAACTTCCTTTTCTTCAAATTCAAGGATGAGGCTGTAAAATACTTCTATTAATTTAGTTCTAAAGTAATATTATTGAATTTTTTAAAAAAATGATTGACTTACTATAGTGACGATTTCCTTCAAATTATTTATAATGAACATGGTATAAAATAACGATACGCAAGGAGAAGGAATAATGAATCTTAAAATAATGCAAAGCTGTGAAGAAAAATTGCTGCTGGATGCTCCTTTCCCGTCTTTTGCATTAAATAAAAATGGACAAATTACCATTTGGAATCCAATCTGTGAACAATATTTAGGCTATAAAAAGGAAGATTTTAAGAACATTAATACCCTAAAGGACCAATTATTATCTACTTTATCTGAAAATATGTGGCAACGCATTTTGGATGCTCAAGAATTTATACGAATCAATAATATACAATTGCTCCACAAAAATGAAACGCTGAGCAAAGCGGACATCATTATTATTCCATGTTTGATAAACGGTGAGCATTCCATCGCGTTCTATTGTTTCCCGGAAGAGCAATTTGCCTTCTTGGGCGATTCGGAACAGGAACTGAACGATTTAAAGAACGGAATTCTTTCATCTTTTATGGTAGTGAATTTGGATCACGAAGGATTCATTATCAGTTGCAATCCATTGTTTTTAAAAACAAGCAAATGGACTCCAAAACGCGTGCTGAAGAAAAACTTTTGGCAATTGTTCCCCGAAGATGAAGAAAGCCAACAAATGGCCGACACCATTTGGAATACCATCTCAAAGGGAAAAATTTGGCAAGGCGATGTCCAAAAAACGAAAAAAACCGGCGAAACTTATTGGGTACATTTGACGGCCATCCCTACGTATTCTCAAAAAGAACAAAAATACAGCTACATATTAATTGAGCAGGATATTACAAATGAAAAAGAATTGCAACAAAAACTGGAAAAAATCGCCTATGTTGATGCGGAAACCGGCCTAATGAATGTTCACCGCTTAGAAAACGTCGTAAAAAAAATGATTGCGGAACAGCAAAATTTTTATTTTGTTTACTTAAGCATCGACAAATTTTATACGCTAAAAGAACTTCATAATGTTGAAGTTGAAAGCAACTTCATTTTGGAATTCACAAAACGCTTGAAAATTTATTTCCAAGACAGCGTCCTTGCCCGTGTGAACGAGAGCGATTTTATTGTCATCACTCCTCTTGGCGAATGGTTCATTCAGGGATTTTTGACTTATTTGAAACAACATCCGATTTATATAGGCCATCGTGCAATGCCGATTACAATCAGCGGCGGAATCACCCGTTCCCCGCAAGATCAATCGAACTTTACCCAATTAATGAACGCTTCCCTTGCAACCATTGCGGATGTTCGCAAAGCGGGTGGAGATAACATTTTATCCCTTTCCGAATCCGCCCATAAAAAATTGAGCCGAAAATCCATCATCGAAAAGCGTTTGCTGCTTGCTCTTGACCAGCATAATTTAAAAGTATTGTATCAACCGCAAGTAGATTTAAAAACCGGAAAAATTTATGCGGTGGAAGCTTTCGTCAGATGGGAAGATGAAGAAATCGGTGTAGTGAGCCCTGACGAGTTGATCCCTGTTGCTGAAGAATCCGGACTGATCAACAACATCGGTTCCTTTATGATTGAAGAAGCATGTAAACAAGCAGCCCAGTGGCAGCAGCAAGGCATTGAATTAAAAGTGGGAATTAACTTATCCGTGCGTGAATTCAGGGATAAAAACATGGCGAAATTCATATTAGATACATTGATGAAAACCGGTTGCCCTGCCAATCTTGTCCAATTGGAGATTACCGAAAAATTTGCATTGGAAGCGGAAGCGGAAACATCCATCATCCAGCAAATGCGCAAATTGGAGGAAGAAGGCATCACCTTTGTATTGGACGACTTTGGAACAGGCTATGCATCCTTCCGCTACATGCAATTATTGCCGATCCAAATTTTAAAAATTGACCAAACGTATATTCAGTCCCTCACAAAATCCGATAAAACGCAGCGCCTAATTAACGGCATCGTCCATTTCGGAAAATCAATGAATCTGACAGTCCTTGCAGAAGGTGTAGAAACGGAAGAACAAAAACAATTATTGGAGCAATATGATTGTGATGCCATTCAGGGCTACTTGATCAGCAAACCTGTCACAGCAGATAAAATTCCGCAACTTTTGCCCTCATAACAGAAAAAAGGCTACTCATCTTTCCACTTTTGAGTAGCCTTTTTCGTCCGGTTATTGCTGCCTCTTATTTCGTATAAACGATTGCATCGACGTCAGACTTTTCTTCATAAATTTTATGGATAACTGAAAGATTACTTCTGAAAATACGATTCCCATTGCAATCGCCCCTGAAATTAAAAACGCCCGAATGCCCGTCTCAAGCCCTAGCGTATAATTTTGTTCCACAAAGTAACGCATTGTATTGTAAGCAAGTCCACCAGGCACCAAAGGAATGATTCCTGAAACAATGAACACAATCATCGGCGTTTTTAACCTTCTCGCATACATTTGGGCGCAAACGGCAACGACAAACGCTCCCAAAAAGGATGCAATAACTTCCGTCAATTGCGACTCCAAAGCAATATAATAAATCAGCCATCCAACGGCCCCGACCCATCCGCAATAGGGAATGGCTTTAATCGGTGCATTGAAAATGACGCAAAGGCTTGCAGTTGCAAGAAAACTGAAAAATAGCTGAATCAAATATTCCATAACCATTACCCCTTAATGAAATACCACAACAACCGCCACGCCCGATCCGATGGCAAAAGCGGTCAAAAATGCTTCCGTACCTTTGGCAATTCCCGCCGTCAAATGGCCGGCCATCAAATCCCGGACGGCATTGGTAATTAAAATTCCCGGAACGAGCGGCATCACTCCGCTAATGATTATTTTGTCGAGCTCATATCCAAACCCAAATCTGACAGCAAAAAAGGCAACAAGCGCTACGATAAAGGAAGCAAAGAACTCAGAGAAAAATTTCACTTTTGATACATGTTGAATGGCCAATAAAGCAAGGTACCCGGCACCCCCTGCCAAAAACGCGGCAGGCATATCGGACCAAACACCTCTGAACAAAATTAGGAAGCAGGCACTAGACACTGCGGACATTAAAATCTGCAACCAAATTGGTAGAAAATAGTTCGTTTTTTGTACCATTCTTAACTCGTCATAGGCTTCTTCTAATGTTATTATTTTAAGTGTAAGCTTTCTAGAAATGTTATTCACTTTCGCAATTTTATGCAAATCGGTAATCCGATTTGATATAGATATAATTTTGGTTTTCTGTTGTTCACCGAGAGAAAGAATGATTCCCGTTGGCGTTACATAACTTTGGGCGTCCAAGTTTTGGGAGCGAGCCATTCTGAGCATTGTATCCTCAACCCGATAAGTCTCAGCACCGCTTTCCATCATTATTTGTCCCGCCAACAACAAGCAATCTAGCGCCAAATCATCGTTCTTTTCATATGTCATTGTCAAATTCTCCCTTTCTTTCCTTGCCATCATATCGAACAGAAGGGCAAATCTCAAGTTTTTCTTATTTCATATTTTAGGATGTTTACTGAGAGGAGAGCTACCGAAGATGAAACGCTGCCGCAAGTCCAAACGTGGTGCATGGATTGACTTTCTATTGATTGGTTCCATCATTGCATTAACCACAGTCATCATTATTACCGTTTCCATTACTGGCCAGTTTAAATTTCAACAGCCGACCGTATCGGCCACAACAGAAGATCCGTTAGATGTTTCCTCTCTAACCGAAGAAAAAGAATCGCCGTTTCCTGACATTCAAATCTTCTCAGAATCATCCACGGATGATTTAATACCATATTCGTTAGAGTATCCGAAAACTCCTTTCGATTTGGTGAATGAACAAATTAATCAATACATAGAAGATGCAAAACGCGTTTACATTCGAACGTTAAATGAAAAAAATGAAAACAGCGAAAACAAAACGATCGGCGATTTGACTATCACGACGGAAATAAATGATGTGAATGACAAATATTATTCAATCGTACTAAAGAAACAATTGTCATATGATCAAGTTTCCTATCATGAAACTTTTAAAACTTTCACCTTCCATAAAGCAACAGGAGAAATCGTTGATGCCCAGGCATTGTTCAATAATGATATCGGAAATCTGGATTTGCTTGCAAACTATCTACGTTCCGAACTGGAAAATGATTATGGTGCAAATGTGATTGATGAAAAGCTCGAAGAATTGACATCACCAAGTTGGAATCATTTCAATCTTTTTGCAGTGACAAACGATTCGATTGTATTTTATTTTAACCAGGGAGAATTTGCCCAAGAAAGTGCCGGTTCAGCAGCCATCAGCATTCCGATCTCTTTCTTGAACCCGATTTTGTCATCCGATTTCCAAAGCAATGAAACGAGCGCAGTAACCATTGTCACTCCTAAAAAGAAAGTCGCTCTTACTTTTGATGATGGCCCTCATCCACAAGTGACAATGCAAATTCTGGATACTTTGGATCGATACAATGCAAAGGCCACATTCTTCATGCTTGGAAAACAAGTTGAAAAAAATAGGGACATTGTGCATGAAGTATTAAATCGCGGCCATGAAATCGGCAATCATACATACAATCATCCTGTATTGACAAAACAGAATAACTCCCAGGTGGCTTGGCAAGTAGATTACACAAGCCAAATAATTCATGATATAACCGGGGAATATCCGACTGTATTCAGACCTCCTTATGGTGCGACGAATCAAACCGTTGAAAGTCTAATTAATCTGCCGGTGGTTTTATGGACGATTGATACTTATGATTGGAAATACCGCGATCCAAATAAAATATTGCCTGTCGTTCAAGCAAATTTATACGATGGCGCAATCATCTTAATGCATGACATCCATCAATCAACAGCCGATGGACTCGAAAGCGTATTGGCCTATTTGCAGCAGGAAGGTTACGAATGTGTAACTGTTAGCGAAATCTTGGCAGAAAAAAATTGAGAATGGATGGATTAATCCCTAAGCGAAAGTAAAGCTTAGGGATTTTTTATTTTATGGATAAATTATATTGCGGATATCTTCCGCGCTTGTGAGATATCTTCGCTTCTTGCGCGGATGCCCCCCGCGCTTGCTCGGATAACTCCTCCGCTTGCTCGGATAACCTCCCCTGCTCGCTCGGATAACCCCTCCTGCTCGCTCGGATAACCCCTCCTGCTTGCTCGGATGCCCCCTCCGCTTGCCCGGATACTCCCTCCTCTTGCTCGGATACCTCCCCTGCTTGCTCGGATACCTCCCCTGCTTGCTCGGATGAACCCTTCGCTTGCTCAAATACCAACTTCACTTGCTCGGATAGCACATACGGTGCATAAATCCCCATATATAACAAAAAATCTGCCCTTGCAACAACAAGAGCAGATTTCATCCTCAATTATGGATACCCACTTGCCCAATCTGATTGAAAGTGTTGATATCATAGCTTTTCACTTCATTCGGAGAAACCGTATATAACACATCGCCGATATACGCTAACCGCAAAATGCTTGTATTCCAATCTTCATATAATTCGCCTGTTTTGGCCGGTGTGATGATATCCCCTTTCAATTGAATACCGCGCTCTGGTGTGATTTCATAAATCACCGCACCCAATCCTTTATACTGGATCTCGTCTTTTTTTCCATCCTCGTACAAAATCACCGGGAAGCCGTAGTAATTCAATTCTTCATTTCTAAAGAATGCCTTATGATTATATTGCGCTTCCGAATACGTTCCTCGTCCGCCGATCACTGCCGTATCCTGTTCCTTTGGATTGGCAAAATCGGACACATCAAATAAAGAAATTTTCATGCCGGTCGTCACCGTCACCGGTTCCTTCGACCAGGAATCCATACGCTGTTCCGTATCATAACCGATTCCAATCAAATGATGGTCTCCAAGAGGATGCAGATAATTGCTGAAGCCCGGAATTTTTAATTCGCCCAAAACGGTCGGATTTCCCGGGTCAGAAGTATCTATGACAAAAAGAGGGTCTGTCTCTTTGAAAGTCACGATATACGCCTTATCCCCCATAAACCGGACGGAATAAATGCGTTCACCTTTTGCCAAATCCGTGACTTCCCCCACTTTCTCCAAGTTCCCGTTCAAAATAAACAAATGATTTTTTGAAGTTGGTTGCGAACCCCAGGCAACTCCTTCCGTTGTCGCAATACGGAAATATCCATTATGTTCATCCATGGAGAATTGATTAAGTACATGCCCTTTCACCGATTCAGACGCTGCAAACTCAATATTTGTTCCGCTGATGATAAATTTATAAATATTTGTTTTTTGATCTGCAGTTTGTCCTGAACTGACCGGGGTATCTCCATCTGAAACGGTTATATTGAGATCGATTGGCATAGGGGCCCCCTCCCCATAATCAAAAGCCGTCAAATAAAGGGCATTGGGGGACATATATAATGCAGAACTGCTGCCCAAATATCCCTTTGTGATGACTTCTTTGGATGTCAGATTGTTCAAGTCAATCGCGGAAATAATGGTATAGGATGGCTCCAATGATCCCGGAATAATCGAAATGTTTTCTATTTCCAGCGGAGTTGTTTCGCCTCCGTCAGAAATATAGGGCCTCAGCTCGACTTCCCTCTCTTCCATAAACCAATAATTTGGCGAATAGCCGGATACCATGTAAAGCACCCCGTTATATTTTCGTACGCCATTCATATATCCTTCCTGGCCAAATTCCTTTGCCAATTTCGGATTGGAAGCATCACTCACATCATAAATCGCCGCTTTGGTGAAAGATTGCCAGATGTAATTTTCCTTATTGTCCTTTGAATTAAGCACCATCTCATCAAGCAAGGCGATTAAATAATTTCCTTCCTTTAACAATAATTGGGGGTAACTGTTTTTTAATTGAATTGTCGCCACATGCCGCAAATTTTTCGGGTCTTGCGCATCCACAATGTTAATTTTCTGATTGACGGCTGTGTAAATATATTTGCCGTCTGTGATGACAATATCCCCTTCATCAATTCCTTCCACTTGATTATTCGTCGTTGAATGGTCTGAACCGGATGTATCGGCGGCGGATTCTTCCACAACACCATCTTCCATTTCGAATTTCTGGTCGTTTTGTTTACGAATGGCGAGTGCCGCTTCGAAATACTTTTCTAATTCTTCAACGGATTGCACCGATTCCAATTTTTCAATCACCTGAAATTCGACCGTCGTTTTTGAAGCGGCTCTTTTAAAGGCCTTTTTATCAATATGAAGAATATATTTTCCCATGCTCAAATCTTCTATGGTGATTGTCCGTTGATTGTCATTCAATGAAATGGCTGCATCCAACTTGTTTCCCTTTTCGTCGGTCACATACACTTTACCTTCCCGAATCGCCTGCTGATCCACACTTTGGGTGAGATACACATGATAAGGATGACCGGAAAAAATGACGGAGGCTGCGGTCACTTCCACTTTTCTCTCTCGCAGCAAGAATCCCACTGTTACAGCGATAATGAGCAGAATCAATACGCCTGCTGATATCCAAATTCTCTTCTTCATACGTTTTCACTCCTTTCTCCCTTTACTTGATTAGACTACTGAACTTCTTTTTTGTTACATTCTTTGTAAATTTTGTTTCTGCAAATCGAGTAGGAGGGAGCGATTAACTCCCGTCCTCTCACACCACCGTACGTACGGTTCCGTATACGGCGGTTCAATTAAGATGATTGACGCAAGTCTTTATAACTTCCGTGAATAGCTGTTCTCTTTATGCCAGTGGTCACTCCACCCTCCAAGAGGTCTCCCACGGGATTCACCGCTTCCTTCCTCAAGTGAGGTACTACGTTTTCTGTGTTCATCATGACTCACTGAATGCCAAGGGCTATTCTCTCTTAATTGTTCGGTCCTTCTTAGTAGTTCTAAACCAACTAATACTATGACCTCTGCTGACTTCTGACGGTTCAGCTACTTATCACTAAGTAGGTTATGAAGCGTACTTCACATATCCGCCAGACCTCCCCGGGTAAGAATGTAATCTTTCCTTCCATCTATCTGCTTCATTTACTCTGTACCACCTTTGGCAGAAAGGACTTTGTTTTGTTTAGCAAACTCATCCAATGATACCTAGCCTTATATGAAGTTCGTGTTCCTCAGACCGGAAGTTTGCCGCTCGCTTCCTTCAGATTCCGCGTCACCACGGACACCCTTGCGTTAAGCTAACTGTTACTTCTGCCTTCACAGTTCGGGACTTACACCCTATAGATTACACCCATGCCAGGCGCACTAAAAAAAACGTGAAGCCGCATCGCTTCACGTTTTCGTTGACCCAACATTATTTCATTTACCATTTCACAATGGAAGAACGATGGGATGTTTCTTTGATGACAACACCGCGCTTATTCATTTTTTCGATATATTCTTTTCCTGGAACAATCGTTTCCGGCGGGAACACGCCCCGTTTTGAAATCGTGCCATCTGCGATCATGATCGCCGCTGACGCGATCGTTCCGGCAGTCGCTTTGGCCATCGCCGTTACATCGGAATCTTCATCCCGTTTTAAAATTGTTTCATATTCATAAGTGACTTGTTCCCCGGATTTTTCACCGACGATGATTGCCCGAAGTACAACCGCATCCTGTTTCTTCCCTAAATATAATTTTTTCTTTAACGCTTCCCGAACGACATCCCGGACTTTCACCTGAACGCCATCCACTTCGACAACATTATCTCTGTCGAAAAATCCCAGTTCCCTCATCAGTTGGAACTTTTCAGCGTGCCCTTTGTAGCGGACCGTTTTATATTCAAGGGTTTTTACATTCGGGAATGTTTTATACAAAGTGGATGTTCCCCCGGATGTATAAAACGCTTCTAAAGTGCCGAATTGGTCAAAATAAATCGGTTCCAACCCTGTAAGCGACTCCACTTCCACCAGTTGGCCATCTTGGATGATTTTGGCCGGCTGCGTATAATGATCGATCACCCCTTCAAGAGAAAACACGCGTGTATAATTCAAAGGAGGTTCCGGTTTTACCGGAATTCCGCCAACATAAAGCCGGATGGACTCCACCTTATCCAATTTCGAAGCGCCATAGCCAACCAAAATATTGATCATTCCTGGTGCTAACCCCAGATCCGGAATGATCGTTACATTTTTTTCTCTTGCCTGTTCATCCAACTTCAGCACATTTTCCGTAATATCACCGATGTGTCCGCCTAAATCCACCGCATGAACGCCTACATCAATGGCCGCTTTTGCCACCCGCTCATTGAATGCATAGAAGAGCGCATTCACACACACGTCTCCTTTGGCAATGACCTCGCGCAATTGTTCCTCATTTTCCGCATTCAATTGCACTGCTTCCGTTTTTTGCAAATCCGCTTCTTTAATGAATTCTTCCACTGCCGCTATATCTAAATCTGCCAAAAATACTTTTTCCACTCGATCGCTTGTATTTAAATCCCTCGCCACTTCTTTCCCCATCAGTCCTGCACCTAACACTACTACCTTCATTCCTCGCATCCCCTTTCTTTTCATTCAATCTGTATCAATTTGTGCCCGTTGAAGCTTACCGCTGTAATCCACATAAATACTTTTCCATTCTGTAAAGACATCCAAAGCCGCTTGACCGGAATCACGGTGACCATTCCCCGTTCCTTTTGTGCCTCCAAATGGCAGGTGGATTTCAGCACCGATTGTTCCCGCATTAATGTATACAATCCCTGTATCCAAATCTCGTTGGGCTTGGAATATCTTATTTACATCTTGTGAGTAAATGGAGCTGGATAAACCAAACTTCACACTATTATTCACTTCAATCGCTTCTTCCAAGCTGCTCACTTCAATGATGCTGAGCACCGGTCCAAAGATCTCCTCTTGGGCAATGGTCATGTCCGGCTTTACATCGGTGAAAATGGTCGGTTCAAAATAATAACCTTTATCGAAAGGAGGCTTTGTCAAGATTTCTCCGCCCGTCAGCAGTTTTGCCCCTTCCTTTTTTCCAACTTGCACGTAATACTCGATTTTCTCCAATGCGGCTTTGTTAATTACAGGCCCCACTTTCACCTTTGGATCCAGACCGTTGCCAATCGTTAATTGACGGGCTGCAGCAACGAGCTTCTCTTCCAATTCCTTTTTCACATCTTTATGAACAATGACCCGGCTGCAGGCGGTGCATCTTTGCCCCGTCGTCCCAAAGGCGCTCCAAAGAATCCCTTCCACCGCCAAATTTAAATCCGCATCATCCATGACAATGACGGCGTTCTTGCCGCCCATCTCAAGCGAGACCTTTTTCAAATGCCGGCCGCCCAACTCGGCCACTTTGCGTCCCGTTTCATTTGAACCTGTGAAAGAAATCACTTTTACATCCGGATGTTCAATGAGCGCCGTACCAACCGTAGATCCTGAGCCAAACACGATATTAAACACACCGTCCGGCAACCCGACTTCTTCCATTATTTTTCCTAATTCATATGCCATCAGAGGGGTTTCAACGGATGGTTTCCAAACCACTGCATTACCGGCAACAATCGCCGGGAAGGCTTTCCAAGTGGCGATTGCAATGGGGAAATTCCATGGCGTGATAAGACCGACTACGCCTACGGGGCTTCTTACACTCATGGCAAACTTATTCGGCAATTCGGAGGGAGTCGTCTCGCCAAATAACCGTCTGCCTTCCCCTGCCATATAAAAGGCCATATCAATGCCCTCTTGCACTTCTCCGCGGGCTTCCTCAATCACTTTGCCCATTTCCTTTGTAAGAATCTCAGCCAGCATTTCTTTCTTTTCTTTCAATTTATAACCAATTTCATATAAATATTCCGCACGCTTCGGAGCCGGGACGAGAGCCCACTTCTTTTGCGCCTGTTTGGCTGAGCGGACCGCTTCATCCACTTCATTTCCCGTTGAAAGAGGGACTTTTGCCAATTCCTCCCCCGTTGCCGGATTAATCACTGCAGCCGCTTCTAAATTCCTTTCCACCCACCGACCATTGATATAGTTTTTTAAATTCATAACACCCTCCTTATTTTTTATTATTGCAATATTAATTCAACATTTTCTCGCTAAATCCCTTTTTTTCTCACCAATTCATATAAGACTAAATGTAATTGAAACTTTTTCCAAAGGGAATACGTATGCAAGTAATGTATATATTAAGTAAATGCAAAAGGAGGAAACGGCATGAATAATCATGAAATTGATTACAAAGTATTTGGCGATGATATGCAGTACGTAGAGGTCGAGTTGGATCCAAATGAAACGGTGATTGCGGAAGCGGGCAACTTAATGATGATGGATGATGGCATCAAAATGGAAACGATTTTTGGCGATGGCTCTTCCCAAAGCAGTGGTGGAGGACTTTTGGGAAAATTAAAGGGTGCCGGAAAACGGCTGATTACTGGTGAAAGTTTATTCATGACGACATTCACGAATGTGGGCATGGGCAAAAAACGCGTTTACTTTGCCGCTCCTTACCCTGGAAAAATTATTCCGATGGATTTAAGCCAATTAAACGGGAAAGTGATTTGCCAAAAGGATGCCTTCTTAGCCGCTGCAAAAGGCGTTTCCATTGGCGTTGAATTTCAACGGAAAATTTCCGCCGGCTTCTTCGGTGGAGAAGGTTTCATTATGCAAAAACTTGAAGGCGACGGTATGGCATTCATTCATGCAGGCGGTGCGATTCATCAATTGGAACTTCAACCGGGTGAAGTGCTCCGAGTGGATACTGGATGCTTTGTCGCAATGACTTCGGAAGTGGATTACAGCATTGAAGCGGTTGGCGGAATTAAAACCGCTCTGTTTGGTGGAGAAGGTATCTTCTTCGCAACATTGAGAGGTCCCGGAACTGTATGGATTCAATCATTGCCATTCTCCAGACTTGCAAGCCGCGTATTCGCAGCTGCTCCTGTGTCCCAAGGCGGAGGAGGAAAAGATGTCGGTGAACGTGGCATCGCCGGGGTGTTTAATCTATTCAACGATTAAGGTGGCCATAAAAAAATCCTTTCCCGTTTCGAGAAAGGATTTTTTTATTATATGAACAAGATTGCAATCAATACCGCCGCCAGCACTAGACGGTATATGGCAAACGGCACCAATTTGATGCGTGAAATCAATTTTAAGAAGAATTTAATCGCAATTAATGCAAAAATGAAGGCGCTTATAAAGCCGACAACATAAAACCAAAAATGGTCCGGGTTGATTTGATCCCAGTTTTTCACTAAAGACAATCCGCTTGCTCCTGCCATGATCGGAACGGCCATAATAAAGGTAAAATCGGAAGCGGTTTTATGGTCAAGTCCCATGATTACCCCCCCGGCAATCGTTGCACCGGAACGGGAAAATCCCGGCCATAAAGAAAGGCATTGTACCAGGCCGATTTTAAAAGCTTTGCTGTAAGACAGCTTGTCTAATGAAGTGACTGTTGGGCGTTTTGGACCCATTTTATCGGCCATCATCATCCAAAGGGCGCCGATAACCAACCCGACCACAACCGTTTCTGTTGTGAATAAATGTTCATCGATGAAATCTTCGAACAATACGCCGAAAACGCCGGCTGGAATAATTCCGACAATGACGTGCAATAAATTAAAGCGTTTTGAATATTCTTGTCCATCAATTTTGTATAACCCGACAAGGCTCAACATGCGTTTCCACATAACGACCACAACCGCCAAAATGGAGCCCAGCTGGATGACTATTTTAAACGTATTGGCAGAACCCTGCCCCAAAAATTCCGTTGTCTTTAACCACAAGTCATCCACGATGATCATATGGCCGGTGGACGAAACCGGAGCGAATTCCGTCATCCCTTCCACAAAACCGAGGATGATCGCTTTCAACAATTCAATGAATTCCATAAACCATTATTCCCCTTACACTCTTTATCACTCAATCTACAATACACGATACTTCCCAAAATGTCTATCACCATAAAAACGTTCTATTATTCATTTGGTTGCAACATATCTATCACTCTTTATACACTATTTTCGGTTAAAGTAAAATATGCCATCAAAAAAGAATAGGATTTTCCTGAAATTTCCGTTCGAAAATTGAATAAGCGAAGTTCCACTAAATGAGGATGACCGTTCAAAATGGAAGGAAGTTGACTGAACTGATTGAGGCTGCATCCGCACCAAATCAAGTATTATCCACACCAATGGAGGCTGCACCCGCACCAAATCGGGCGTTATCCACACCAATTAATGCTGCATCCGCACCAAATCGGGCGTTATCCACACCAATAGAGGCTGCATCCGCACCAAATCGGGTGTTATCCACACCAATTAATGCTGTATCCGCACCAAATCGGGTGTTATCCACACCAATTAATGCTGTATCCGCACCAAATCGGGTGTTATCCACACCAATTAGATGCTGATCCTCACCAAATCGGGTGTTATCCACACCAATTAGATGCTGATCCTCACCAAATCACGTACTTTCCGCACCAATTAATACAAATATCCACACAAATTAAAAGAAAGAGCAAACGGAGAATTTCCCCATTTGCTCCCTTTCATCATCAAACTCTTAAACTCACACTGCGCTCACTGTCACAACGACTTTAAATAAATCTCCATCCACGCCAATCTCCAATTTCCCGTGATGCAACTCCACAATCGATTGGGCGATGGCAAGTCCAAGACCGGAGCCTTCCGTATGTCTCGACTCATCCGCCCGCTTGAACCGTTCCTTCAATTCCTCCACATTATCTCCCAATTCATAATTGGCTATATTTTTCACCGAAAATTCAGCCATGGAGCCAACCTTTTTCAACGTCACATAAACTCTCGTGCCGCTCAGTGAATATTTCAATGCATTGACAATCAAATTATCAATCACCCGCCACCATTTTTGACCGTCCACATCGGCGTAAATCGGTTCATCCGGCAACACGACACGCAATTCCAAGTTCGCTTTTTCAAAATCTTCTTTATGTTCGCCAACCGCCTGTTGCAACAGTTGCGTCAGATTGATTCGTTCCTTCTTCAGCTCCACATTCCCGCTGGACATTTTCGATACTTCAAAGAGATCCTCAATCAGCGTTTTCAATCGTTGGGATTTATTATCCAATATTTCGATATATCTGTTCCTTTCTTCTTCCGTTATCTCCGGATTTTTCAATAAATCCGTATACGTAATAATGGAAGTCAAAGGCGTCCGCAAATCGTGGCTGACATTCGTAATCAATTCCGTTTTCAAACGCTCGCTTTTCGCCTGCTCCGTCAAAGATTTGCGAACCCCTTCCTGCAATTCGTTCAAATTTTGCGCGTGTTTGGCAAGCGGCGACTTCCCTTTCACCTCTACCTCCGCCGTCAAACGCCCTTCCGCCATCTCTTCCGTTTGCTTCATGATGCGGTTTAAATACCCTGCATTTCTTAAAAAAACGATGACGGCCGGCAGTGCGATAAAAAGAAACAATGGAACATAAACAACGATTGCTTGGAGATCCATGAACACCACCGCAAAGCCGAACCCTGCAAAAAAAGCGACGCATAAGATGAATAACGCCTGTACCCCGATGGAACGGGATAAAAATAAATCTTGGATACCGTCAGACAAACGGTACAGAAAGGCGTTTTTCCATTCACTTATTACCTTTTCTTCATTGTCCAACGATTCCCAAATCCATACAGCCCCCAAAATGCTCACTGCCGCAAAAATGAAAAGGAATGCAAAATGATAAGCCAAATCAAAGATATATCGTATCCAATACTCGTTTTGGAAATAATAGGTGTTATATACAATCAAATTCCCCATATCCAAAATGAATTTATAAGCCAAACTTGCGGAAATGAGGACTACTGCGATTCTGACATCCACCGGCAATTGTAAAAATAATCCTTTTCCCCGCTTATGACTTAATAAATTGTCCAATGAAGGTTTTGCGAAAGTCAACAGCGCTGCGATCGCTAACAAGGCGGTAGCCCAAATGCCGTAAAGGCTCATTTTGGACAGCATGAATGCTTGATAATCCTCTTTAAAGTAGGCGTTGTTCATCATCGATTTCGGAATGGTGATTTTCCCTTCAAAACGGAACACTTTTCCAGTCACCGGAATTTCATGATTCATTAATGTGTCATCATAATAATCCGGTTGAATGGTTCTGGAACTGTTTACGACTAAATAGCCATTTTTTCTTCCAAAACTTTCTGTAAAAACGGCATCCGCATTCACATCTCCAGACTGGAAGGTTTCTCCCGTCTCCACATTCCGCAACTCATATGCAAAATAGTTAAATTCATCCAAAAAGACTTTTTCTTCTTCTTTTTGCGATGCGGCATACTTATCGATAATCTCTTCTTTTTGCTTGCGGACTTTTTCTTCTACATATTCATCATCGCTAAAGTTTTTCTTAATATCGTCGATTTTCCGATCCCGCTCTTCCGTCAGCATCTTTTGCAATTCCGGGTCATCGGCAGCCTGTTCAATTCGTTCCTGGTACTGCGCTTTGATGTTTGCCACTTGATCGGTCAATGATCCATAATAATTCCGGTGATATTCAATTTCTTCTTGTGTCACCGTTATCTGCTTTTTTGCCTCTTCCAAATCAAAAGGTTCCAAGACGTAGCGGCCTATTCCATCTTTAAATCGTCCCAGATTCGCATTAAAATTGCCTGAATCGAAATAAGATTTCCCGATATATTGCGTACCAAAATTAATAAGCAAAAAAAATGAAAATATAACCCATGTCATAAGAAAAAGAGAGAGGAGGGTTTTCCATTTATTTTTCATGCGGTTCTCTCCTTCTCAAAACACCTTTGCCATAAAGGTGATAATGGTAGCCCATTCTCTTGCCAAAAAGAGAATTGTAAAACGAATGATTAAGATGATTCCTATTATTGAAGCGATAAAGCTGATACCCATCAAACCGTTTTCCAACTTATTTCTCAATTTTGTATCCAATTCCCCACACAACCTTTAAATATCTTGGATTTTTCGGATCTGCTTCGATTTTTTCACGGATTTTCCGAATGTGCACCGGAACGATATTTTCCGCATTGTACGCCTCTTCATTCCATACCCGTTCATAGATTTCCTGTATTGAAAAGACGCGGCCCGCATTTGCAAGGAGCAGCTCGGTGATTTTGTATTCGATTGGGGTGAGCTTCACAATCTCCCCGTTGAGCCGCACTTCTTTCGCTTCCCGATCGATGGACAGACCGTTGACTTCGATTTTCGAATGGGACGCACCGTTGTATGTACCAAGCTGGGTGTATCGTCTAAGCTGGGATTTCACACGGGCAATCAGCTCCAGTGGATGAAACGGCTTTGTAATGTAGTCATCCGCACCAATCGAGAGTCCGTGAATTTTGTCCGTTTCCTCGGCTTTTGCACTTAGCATAATAATCGGAATGTTGCGCTCTTCCCGGATTTTAAACGTTGCTTGTATACCATCCAAATTTGGCATCATGATATCCAAAATAATCAGATGCACTTCATTTTTGGAAAGAATCTCGAGCGCCTCTTTTCCGTCTTTTGCCTTCAACACGTTATAGCCTTCGTTTTTTAAATAAATTTCGATGCCGTCACGAATGTCCCGATCATCGTCTGTGACAAGCACAGTCAAATCCATCCGTACCACCTCATCTCTTTTTCTTACAGTTTAATCATAAAATATGTTTCTTACAAAATTGGGGTTGAAAATCTTAAGAAATCCTTAAGATTCCCACTTCATTTTTATGTATAGATGTAAATATAATTTTAACACGAAAACAGGCCGTTTACTGGTATATTTTGGTTGATAGCAGCTCTATTAAAAAAGTTGGAGAAGTTTAAACACTTCTTCATTTTTGTTCGATGAAGATAACTTTATCACACATCAAAAAAGGGGGATCTGACGGCGGCTTTGCCCATCTTCCTGCATGTCCGCTCTGCTGATTGCAAAAACGATCCCTTGGCATGCGTGAAGAGATTTAAGAAGACTTATGGGGAATAAGCATGGAACGTAAGAGGGGTTGCAAAAGAGGATGCTTGCTTGAGGCCAATAATGAAGCCGGACTTTTACTTATCCAAGTTTGTAAAAAATCGAGTAGGAGGGAGCGATTAACTCCCGTCCTCTCACACCACCGTACGTACGGTTCCGTATACGGCGGTTCAATTAAGATCATTGACGCAAGTTTTCATAACGAGCTTCAAGACTTTTCAGCCCTTGGTTTCTCCAATAGGAGTTACCAAGGGTTCTGTGTAATATTGGACTATTTGAAATACGCCAATAACTCTTCCGAGTATTTCCCCATTCATACGCTTGCCATTGTGGTACGCCAAGTTGAATAAGGTTGCGTATCTTTGTTTTCGGTTTCTTCCAGTTCTTCCATAGACACATTCGAAGTCTTCTACGAATCCATTTATCTAATTCAAGGAATATAGATTTGGTGTCTGCTAACGCAAAATATCCACACCATCCCATTAGATATTGATTCAGTTTCTGAATGCGGTATTCCATCGGGTAGGGCATCTTGCGTGATGTGATTTCACGAACTTTATTCTTCATTCGTTTAAGGCTTTCTTTTGCGATACGAACCTTTGGCTCTTTATGATAGGTAAAGCTAAATCCTAGAAACTTACGTTTCCATGGACGGTCGACCGCTGATTTCTTTTCATTTACTTTCAGTCGTAGTTTTCCTTCAATGAATCGTTGAATGCTTGCCATTGTGCGAAGTCCTGCTCGTTTACTTTTCACGTAAATGTTACAGTCATCCGCATATCGAACGAATTTGTGTCCTCTTCTTTCCAATTCTTTATCTAGTTCATCTAGTACAATGTTAGATAGTAGCGGACTTAATGGTCCTCCTTGTGGAGTTCCTTCTAATGTGCTTGACACCACACCATTAATCATGACTCCCGATTGTAAATACTTACGAATCAATTTCAGTAATGGTTTATCTTGGATTCTCTTCGCGAGTGTACCCATTAATCTGTCATGGTTGACCTTATCAAAGAATTTCTCCAAGTCCATATCTACAACCCATCGATGTCCATCTCTTATATATTCTTTCGCTTTCCTCACCGCATCATGGGCACTTCGGTTTGGTCTAAATCCGTAGCTGTTTTCAGAGAATGTAGGGTCATACACTTTTGAAAGTACTTGGGCGATTGCTTGTTGAATCAAACGGTCTGTTACGGTAGGGATTCCTAGTAAACGAACACCGCCGTCAGGTTTCGGGATTTCGACTCTGCGGACTGGCATTGGTTCATAAGTTCCCTTGAGAATTGCCTCCTTAATAGATAGCCAGTTTTCGACTATGTGCTGTCGTAGGTTTTGTACGGGCATCATATCTACTCCGTGGCTTCCTTTATTCTGTTCTACACGTTTTAGTGCTTGAAGCATGTTCTCCCGTGACAGGATTTGATTCAAAAGCATCGTTATTCTCCTTCCGTGAATAGCTGTTCTCTTTATGCCAGTGGTCACTCCACCCTCCAAGAGGTCCCCCACGGGATTCACCGCTTCCTTCCTCAAGTGAGGTACTACGTTTTCTGTTTTCATCATGACTCACTGAATGCCAAGGGCTATTCTCTCTTAATTGTTCGGTCCTTCTTAGTTGTTCTAGACCAACTAATACTATGACCTCTGCTGACTTCTGACGGTTCAGCTACTTATCACTAAGTAGGTTATGAAGCGTACTTCACCTATCCGCCAGACCTCCCCGGGTAAGTACATGCACTTTCACACCATCTATCCGCCTCATCTACTCGATATGACCTTCGACAGAAAGAGCTTTGTTTTGTTTTGCAAACTCACTCAATCATACCTAGCCTTATATGAGGTTCGTGTTCCTCGGACCGGTGTTTTGCCTCCAGCTTCCTTCAGATTCCGCGTCACCACGGACACCCTTGCTCTTGGCTAACCTCTACTTCTGTCTTCGGGGTTCGGGACTTACACCCTATAGTTCATGTACATGCCGGGCGCACAATCGAGTAGGAGGGAGCGATTAACTCCCGTCCTCTCACACCACCGTACGTACGGTTCCGTATACGGCGGTTCAATTAAGATCATTGACGCAAGTTTTCATAACGAGCTTCAAGACTTTTCAGCCCTTGGTTTCTCCAATAGGAGTTACCAAGGGTTCTGTGTAATATTGGACTATTTGAAATACGCCAATAACTCTTCCGAGTATTTCCCCATTCATACGCTTGCCATTGTGGTACGCCAAGTTGAATAAGGTTGCGTATCTTTGTTTTCGGTTTCTTCCAGTTCTTCCATAGACACATTCGAAGTCTTCTACGAATCCATTTATCTAATTCAAGGAATATAGATTTGGTGTCTGCTAACGCAAAATATCCACACCATCCCATTAGATATTGATTCAGTTTCTGAATGCGGTATTCCATCGGGTAGGGCATCTTGCGTGATGTGATTTCACGAACTTTATTCTTCATTCGTTTAAGGCTTTCTTTTGCGATACGAACCTTTGGCTCTTTATGATAGGTAAAGCTAAATCCTAGAAACTTACGTTTCCATGGACGGTCGACCGCTGATTTCTTTTCATTTACTTTCAGTCGTAGTTTTCCTTCAATGAATCGTTGAATGCTTGCCATTGTGCGAAGTCCTGCTCGTTTACTTTTCACGTAAATGTTACAGTCATCCGCATATCGAACGAATTTGTGTCCTCTTCTTTCCAATTCTTTATCTAGTTCATCTAGTACAATGTTAGATAGTAGCGGACTTAATGGTCCTCCTTGTGGAGTTCCTTCTAATGTGCTTGACACCACACCATTAATCATGACTCCCGATTGTAAATACTTACGAATCAATTTCAGTAATGGTTTATCTTGGATTCTCTTCGCGAGTGTACCCATTAATCTGTCATGGTTGACCTTATCAAAGAATTTCTCCAAGTCCATATCTACAACCCATCGATGTCCATCTCTTATATATTCTTTCGCTTTCCTCACCGCATCATGGGCACTTCGGTTTGGTCTAAATCCGTAGCTGTTTTCAGAGAATGTAGGGTCATACACTTTTGAAAGTACTTGGGCGATTGCTTGTTGAATCAAACGGTCTGTTACGGTAGGGATTCCTAGTAAACGAACACCGCCGTCAGGTTTCGGGATTTCGACTCTGCGGACTGGCATTGGTTCATAAGTTCCCTTGAGAATTGCCTCCTTAATAGATAGCCAGTTTTCGACTATGTGCTGTCGTAGGTTTTGTACGGGCATCATATCTACTCCGTGGCTTCCTTTATTCTGTTCTACACGTTTTAGTGCTTGAAGCATGTTCTCCCGTGACAGGATTTGATTCAAAAGCATCGTTATTCTCCTTCCGTGAATAGCTGTTCTCTTTATGCCAGTGGTCACTCCACCCTCCAAGAGGTCCCCCACGGGATTCACCGCTTCCTTCCTCAAGTGAGGTACTACGTTTTCTGTTTTCATCATGACTCACTGAATGCCAAGGGCTATTCTCTCTTAATTGTTCGGTCCTTCTTAGTTGTTCTAGACCAACTAATACTATGACCTCTGCTGACTTCTGACGGTTCAGCTACTTATCACTAAGTAGGTTATGAAGCGTACTTCACCTATCCGCCAGACCTCCCCGGGTAAGTACATGCACTTTCACACCATCTATCCGCCTCATCTACTCGATATGACCTTCGACAGAAAGAGCTTTGTTTTGTTTTGCAAACTCACTCAATCATACCTAGCCTTATATGAGGTTCGTGTTCCTCGGACCGGTGTTTTGCCTCCAGCTTCCTTCAGATTCCGCGTCACCACGGACACCCTTGCTCTTGGCTAACCTCTACTTCTGTCTTCGGGGTTCGGGACTTACACCCTATAGTTCATGTACATGCCGGGCGCACAAAAAGCGCAGCCGGACTTTTTCTTTCCGGCCGCGCATTCTTCCATTTCCATAAAACAGGTCTTTCCTGATGCTTAAGAAAAACCTATCAATTAAAATACTTCAAATCACGTTTCCGTTGTTCCAACCTTTCTATTTTGGCTTCCAACGATTTAATGTCCAGCTCTAAATTTTCAATTGTATTGTTGGATTTTTGGATTTCCTTTTCCATATTATAAATGCTGTTGTTTGTCTGCTCCTGCTCTTCCAATGTCTGATAAATAATTTCATTTTTTAATGTGGCAATTTCCTCATTGATGCGATTGATTACACTCTTCTCATTTTTGATTTTATTGTTCAATTCTTCAATTTCTTTTTTACTTTCTTCAATCATTTCATCCGTTACCTGGATGGCATAATCCTTAACATTTCTTTCCGTGATGGAACCTCTTTTGACCACCCTTTCATCCGCATAAATGCTGGTTATCAATTTTTCTTCATTATGATTTTCCGTTGATTCCTGTTCGAATTCTTCGCCCAATAAAATATCTTTTTTCACCAGACGCAACGCTACTTGTTGGAAGTTTTTCGGCACTTCATGAATGTCAATGATGTAAATATCATTGCTGGAATAAACCACTTCCGTCGGCAATTCCTTGTCCAAGTTCACTCTCGCCACAGCCCTGAAGTTCAATTCGGATAAGTAACTTCTCATATTCGATGTAATTAAAGTGACTTGCATTTTATGGTTTTTTTCATCATAAACCCAATCTTTGATGATGAATTTGCCGTTCGAATTGAGATTATGTTCTTTCCCGATTTCCGTATTCAAAATGTCCAATTCATCCGCAATGAACACTTTGCTTGTTAAAAAAAACGCAAATCCTACAATAAAGAAAAGGGTGATGACGATATATAAATTGGACCATTGGGTAGTCAAATTTTTCCTCTTTTTCTTCTTCATTCCGGTCAAACACCTCCTATATTATTGATGGGCTCTATCCCTTTCACTTTATAAATTCCGCCAGTTTCAACCATGTGAAGTAAAACAAAGTCATTTCTTTTCTCCACATAGCCATTCTTATAATCGATTTTCAAATCATAACTGACAATCACTTTTTTATCATCTTCGCTGTTTAAATACACATGAATGTTGCTCACTTTCGTGGTGGATTTGAATTGGGATTCGTCCAAGCCATCGCTGGGAAAAAGGGTTTCGGTCAGTTCATCGGTCATATAATGTGAAGCGTTTTGTTTGGCGGTCACATAGTTTTCCGAATTCACGTTATAGGTGTATTCTATAAATCTCCGCGCTGTATTCTTTAAGTTTTCAGTCGACTGGTTACCGGATGAATATCCCCCATTATCACTTTTCTTTGTATTTTCCCCATTTTGTATATCCGGTTGATTCTCCAAAGCAAGGATTTCCTGCTGCAAATCCGAGATTTCCTTTTCTTTTTCTTCCAGCAATTTCGCGTATCTTTCATGTATTTCCGATTCGTTGTTTGCCAATTTCTTAAAAGAGTAGATGTTTCCCGAAAGAGAAAGGACAAGGACAATACCAAGCGTCACCATTATGCTGAGATATTTGGCTTGCATACCGCGATTCTCCCCTTATTTGAATAAAAATGGTGTTGGGTCAAATTGGCCACCCCACATTTCCGTCTTGAGTTCAAAATGCAAGTGAGTACCCGTAGCACGTCCGGTTTTTCCGCAAGCACCGATTGATTGCCCGCTTGAAACACTTTGGCCGTTTTTTACATTGATTTTACTTAAATGGGCGTAAGCGCTGATGAAATTGCCATGCTGGATTTGAACCAGGTTTCCGTACGTGCCTCTTACGCCTGCATAAACCACTACACCATCCTGAACGGCATGGACTGTATTCGATTCATTGCAACTCAAATCCACTCCCAAATGAAACTCTCTTACCCCGTCCAAAGTGCGCCATCCATAAGGTGAAGTGATTTCCAACGACCGTTTCAATGGAGAGGAGAAACCGTTTGAAAGTGTGGCTGAATTGCCCATCATCGCAGAAGGCAAGTATCTCAATACGGCATCCACATATTCAATGTCCCCATAGCAAGCTTGATATTGAATGGCGGCAGGTCTATGGCATTTATACAACCCGGTGTTTTTGAACTTTTGATACATTTTTTGCGAATACTCAATCGCCAATTCCTTTGTGTACGCTCCTCCATTGGCCATCACATAGTCAATAAATCCGCTTCCGAAGTTATAGCTTTGAAGCGTCAATTTTACATCGTAATTCGCCTTTTGCAAAACATTGACGAAGTGTTTTACACCATACACAATACTTTCGTCCGGGTTCTTGATACATCCGATTCGCCCGCATTTTGATTCACTTGCCTGCATCGGATCATTGCCTCTTCCTCCACTCTCCTGCATCATTAAAGCAAGCAATAAATCTGTATATTGTTCAAGCTCAAATTTGGATAATTCGGAAGCGATTTGTTCCCGATACCGTTCAACTTCCGGCGATACTTGAGCCGTACCAAAAGCCGACATTTCCACATTTTCCCCTGTCTTTAAAACACCTTGTATGGCCCCGATGATGCCGATCATGATAATAAAAAAGAGCAAAGCAATGATCGCAATGCTCCAAAGGATGATTTTCTTTCTGACCGTAAGAACTCTATATTTTTCTTTGATTCGGTTTTTTACAGATTTTTTTCCGACAGCGGCAGTGGCATTTATGACTTTTACCATTATGCGCCACCACCGAATAAAGTTAATTCATTAGGCGGAATTTCGACTTTAAACGTTATATTTTTAACCCCGGAAATGGAAAGGATTAAGTGGCCCGTTTCGAACCTAGGAATTAGCTGCAATTCAGAATCGGTTATCTGACCTTCAAAAATGGATTTGATGATCGGCAAAGTAATGGCATCCTGTTGCGCGATAAATTTGTATTGGGTAAGTTGGAACAATTTTTTAATATTTTCAGCGTTGTCATTGGTAATTTTCCCATCATAGTTCGGCACGAAGTCATTAATCGAATGGCTTACAAAGAATATGCCTCCGAAGTATTTTCTGGCTTCACGCATAAACCGTTCAATATATTGGACGGCCGGCTTTGAAATATCCCTTGTGTTGATGATGTTATGCGCTTCGTCCATAATAATGAGGTATTTGACAGCATCTTCCACCGTCAATTCCCCGTGATTGAACTTTCTGAATTGGTTGGATCCGTTGACAATCATCCCATCCCATAGGGTGTTCATGATATTGAACAATTGCGCCTGGAAAATCTCCCCTTGCAATGATAACAATGAACGCAAAGGAAACGACACAATCAGTTCATCATCAAAGGACCGGATGGATGAATGTCCATCGAAAATTTGACTATAAATTTCAATCAGATTTTTTATCGTCAACTCGATACTGCTTAATATGGCCACATTGCTTTCCGACAAATTTTGTTTGATGATTCTGTTTGGAAAGTCCTCGTAAAGTTCATCCCGGATTAACTGAAGGAACTCGCTGAAAGTTGGATATTCATGTGCTTTGAAGGTTGTAATCGGCAATACTTTCTTTTCCGACCACAAACCCTTTCGAATATATAACTTTAATAATAGAGAAGAAAACATCGACTTTTCATCGTCGGTCGCTGTCGGCTTCAGATAATTATAAAAAACTTTCAACTTGGATAGATGCTGCATGAAAGACAGTTCTTCATTCGTGCTGCCATCATCATTGACCGCTGTTTTATATACATGCAGAGGGTTAATGATCCCTTCCGAACCGTCCAATGCAATCTGTTTTCCACCAAGGGCTTCCACCAACTCGCTGAATTCACCGGTTATATCGAGGATGCGAACTTTGTTTCCGCGTATCGCCTGTTCAAGAACCATTTTTTTCAACAATGTCGACTTCCCACTTCCCATCACGCCGACCATTAAAGCATTATAATGCTTCCTTTGTTTGTCTTTATGGAAAAGATCGAACAGCACGGTTCCTCCAGTATAGGTTGTGCCTAGATAAGTGCCATTCGGATCGTGCAAAGCGGTGTAGTGGAAAGGATATCCTCCAGCCAATGTGGTAGCGGAAATTTCTTTTCCTTTTCGTTTATTGACATATTTCAATTGTGTATGATAGCTCGTAAACATACTTTCCCATTCCCATTCCTGTTCATTTAGAAAAACAGCGGAACGGAAATTCATCGCTTCCAATTCTTCCATTACTCTGCGTGTATTAATCTCCAATTCTTCCAAAGTTTTGCCTTTCACGTATAAACGGAGATGAATACATTTGACAATTTCCCCGAGCGCTATGTCATTGTAAAGCTGATCCAATTCCTGATACAGATTTCGTGCATCAATGCGCTCAATATTTTCTTTGGCGTTGTAAAAACGGGCGTTCTGCTCGGCCATCGCACGATTGATTTTTTCAACCACTTCATGTTTATTGGCATTGGCAATATCAATTGTGGCAATGACATTGGGCATGTTTAAAATGGGTTCCAACCAATAATCTTGTACGATGCTTTGATATTTATAGACATGCAAACACGTTATGTACCCGTCTCCCAAACGTATATAATTCGGTTCAAATTTAATCCCGCCTTGTGGCTGTATCGCCGCAACCAGATTGGGGTTGTAGCCTTTTTCAACTTTTACTTCTTCGTCGGATTTCTTTCGGATGATACGTTGCAATTTTTCAATCAGATCCATGCCCTTCCTGCCCCCTTATTCATTTTCGTTCAACGGTTTTGTGTTAGGGTTAAACAATTGGAATAGAATATTGGTCTTTTTCTCCAAAGGAATCCCAATCACCGGATTGCTTCGGCTTAACAAACTTTTCACCCGCTGTACCTTTTCCAATAACTTCTTTTCATCGTCAGAATAAAGAAATAAGAAGTACTCCCGGTTCGTACGGTATTTTTCAAGGTTTTCCAATTCTTTCATTCTCGCTTTTAAAAAAGTTTCGTAGGCCGGATTTTTATTGTTTCTCATTCGTTGGGCAATATAGGCTTTTTGCCGTTCCAAACTCAAAGGCACATCCAACGGGACGATTTTCAGATCGTCAATATAGGTGGCGTAAAATATGGCCAAGGTATTAATATCATTCTGCAAATCTGTTTCATTAAGCGAGTAAATGTCCTTCGATTCGATTTGAACAATTTCCAGATATTCGCCGCTCCTCATTTCGAAAAAATCATTGTTGGTGATATCAATAATTGGACAGATTTCTGCGAAAGAAGATTTAACGGCCGTTTTTTTCTGTTTCTCCTGTTTTTCGGAAATGACGTTGTTCTCATCAAGAATCGCAAAACCGTTTTGCGAACTTTTCTGCTTCGTCTTTTTTTCATCTAAAAATACCATTCATGTCACTCACTTTCAGAATGATCGATTGCACAATAAGTATTTTTTTTTCGCACAATCGCATAATATATCGCATGAAACATCCGTTTGTTCGGATTGCTTTTCGGTCGAATAATCATAAATATGCCAAACAGCACCAAGAAAACCGTGTACCAGACTTTTAAATCACTGTGTACATATTCGATGGTGATTGCTCTGAATAAAATTAATCCGACAATAAAAAGTAAATCGAACAAATAAATGAATTTCGTAATTTTCAATTCACTGGAAATTTCCCTAGGAATCCGATAAATGCGCATAATCACACCCCGTTAAAAAAGAAAAGTAGTATTTTAAATGGCAACACTACCTTTCTTTCAGTTTATGACTTCACTTTTTCACGTTTTTTGATTCGTTTTAATCGTTCTTCCGCACTTTGACTTTTAATAATATATTTTCGTTGATCGTTTCCGTTTTCTTGGGAATGGCGATTCGTTTCATATGCCAATGATTCATTTTCATCTGCGAATCCATTGGAGAAATCGATTGAATGTTTTTTGGTTTGATGATTTTGGACATTTTGAGTTGAAGTTTGTTGCCCTTTATTGTTCACTGATAAATCTTCGCTGTAAGGAGAACTTGCCGCATTTAGATGGCCTTGGCGGTTTTTCCCGATTGCAAGGTTGATATCTTGGGCTTCTGTTCCTGTTTGGCTGACAGCTTTCATACCGGAGCCCGCCAAATGCCCTGCCAGCGATTGATTAACATTACTTTCAAATGGGGATTTGGGTTGCAATTTACTTAAAGGCGATTGATTTCCGATTACATGTTCAGTTTCAATTCTTTGATTTTTGGATTGGCCTTGGTTTATATCTTCAAGAGTATGCTCCGCTGATAATTTGCCTTTGATCGCTTTGGCCAATCCGTTTCCGAATTTTTCGGTAGCATACGCTCCGACCGCCAATCCCCAACCATTTCTGAGGCCGGCATCGATGCCAAACAGCCTTTCCACTATATTCGGGCAGTCGATCACCGCCACACTGAAACCGATTAAAGCGATTAAATACGCCCATCCATCCAAATTATTTTCCAACCAGACAGTCCCGATCATATAAAGTTTCATCGACAGGAAGATTAAGATGACCACGATAAAAATGCCCAATATATTTTGCAAAATCTTTTTTGTTTTTTGTCCGTCATGGATATCAACAGGGGCGATAATCGTTGCGAGCAACTGATTAAACACCAATTCAAATGACAGCCTTGCCAGCTTATAAGCAATGGCGAACAATGTAAATCCCAATGCGCCAAGAGTAATGACGATGGTCAGCCAATCAACCGAGAATCTATAGTAGTATTCTTCATTCCATCCGTTTTCCCCGTCTTGTTCAAGTTCGGCCAATTCGACAGAGCCGTTTTTCCATGTCAAATAATGCTGGGCGACTTCGGGATGCTGGAGATTCAATTCTTCATGTTTGAGTTTTTCTGTAATTTTAATATTGCGTACGATACTCAATGGCAAGCTTTGGATTTTCTCCGGGTTCTCCCAGTTATTTTTATCAAACTCCACTAAGTCTGTTATATTCCTGGAAATGATGTTTTCCGATATGGTTCCATTATCAACACTGTATAATGATCCGTTATTGATGGCGCGGATCGCTTCATCCGTAAACTGATTCACCCTTTCCATCCCGCTGAACATCAATACTAAAACGGAAATGGATACGATTAAATTGATCCCGATTGTTTCAGCATCCAATTTTCTTTGGAAAATCAACATATACCCGGTAATAATTAAACTAAGGGCTAATAAAACCCATAACAACGGTCTGATGGAATCTATAAACGAGACCACTTCCGGGTTTTGGAAAAATTGCTTCGTCAGTAATATGGTGTCAATGACATTTTCCATCCCGTCCACTAAGATGGATAAACCTTTGATGACCACCCAACCAACCGTACGCATTCCATCCATAAAAACATTTCCTATCGAAAGGAAATCCTCGAATTTTTCCAAAATATCAATGGTTTCTTGATTACTCACGTGATTTTCTCACCGCCTTTTATTACCGTTCAATTTTGCATCAACTTCGATTGCAGCGTTTCATCTTTTACATTTCAATAATTTCCGAAAGATTTCGATTGATTTTATAATCGTATGTGTCCACAAGGGTGATTGTTTTTTGGGCGGAAGTTTCCTCATCCGTTTCATTAAAAATGGTGATGAAACAATCGTTTAACAAAACCCTTATTTTTCCGCCTCTCTCAAGTAATGATTTATTTTTTTGGATAATTTGGTATAAAGCATTTTGCACCTTTGATCTCCTTCCTAATGATTTTCCTTCGTTTCTATTCCGCTTTTGTGGAAACCGACCTTTCCAGTTTAAATATTATCTATGCCGCAAAAATGCGCCCCGCCGGCTTCCATTGCTTTTCTTTATAAACTTTGCAATTCTTTTCTTTTATCTGTAATTTGTTTGGCCAGTTGGTTCGCTTCATTAATTTTCCGCTCATTCACCATGACTTTATATTTTTCTTCCAATGTTTTAATTTCAGCAGTGATAACCTCATATTTCGTAATCTTTTTAGATAATTCATCACTATTGTTATTGTTTAATTCCAGTTTCGCCTCATCTATTTTTCCAAGTTTCAATAATGCATAAGTTTTCATTTCGGAGCGTTTCACATTCATTCTTACATTTTGGATGTTCAGCATCAGTTTCCAGTCCCCGTCCAAATAAGCCAAATCATATCTTGCCTCATTTGTGGGATAAATTTCGTTAAATGCCGCTATTTTTTCCCTTTTTGTTTTCTTTGGAAGCGTTGAACTCATGATCATTGTTTCAGCCTGAATATGATCTCCATCAAATAACTCAACCGCTTTTTGGAATTTGTTATTGTTTATATATTCAAGAAATAAAATTTGCACTTGATTATCCGTCAGCTTCTTCTTATCTAATTGTTCAAGTTTGGCAAACATTTCGTTTTTGTCGCCCATTAAAGCACTCTCATATATCGCTATTAATTCCTGCGATTGTTTCAATTCTTCGCCGCTGTCTGCGAGGGCTTTTTCATAGTTGTCTTTTTGAACCACGTATGTAAATCCTGTCACTAAAGATCCTGTCAGACCCAATACGGCAATTGCATAAACGCTTTTACGCTGCCATCCTTTTAATTTTGAAATTTGACTTTTATCCACTTTGGCGAGGAATTTATCTACCTTTTCTTCCTTTTTGTATTTCTCCGGTGTCAACTTCTCGATTTGATCTAACAGATACAGCTTATCGGCCTGAAATTGTTTATCCACCTTAATGCGGTTGGCCATATTTTTGATTTTGTGATATATATTCGGAAATTCATAAGAACCAAATTCAAATGTTCCTCTATAATAAACTTTGTTGTTATCCCCCAAGACTTGAAATTCGCTGGTGAATTGCTCCTTTTCTTTGCGGCATTCGTGTTCAATTTTATGGCTCAATTTGACCGCTTCAGCGAATGACATGAGTTCGAAATTCTTTATTTTTGAATTTGGAACGTTGTAAAAAATTACCTTCATCTGTAATCTCCTTTCCAAAAATTTAAGCCATCCCGCATGCATAGATGGCTTAAACATATTTATCGATGATGATATCCCGCAAACAATAAAAGCTACTCTTCCCAATGATTTTTAGAGTAGCTCTGAAATCTTAAAATTTAATATTTGAACTGATCGAATTCGCAAGAGAATATGCGCCTAAAACAACAATTAAACCGACCACCCCGCCAATAAACCATTTGACGGCTTTTTGACGGCCTTGTTCCCCTCCGAAAATCAAATAATATCCGCCGATACAAAATGCAATGGCAGTCGCTATAACGGCAGGCATTTGCAGCCATTCAAGAAAGGCTTGTCCCGTAGCGATTAAACTCTCCATTCATTTCCCTCCCTTTTACTCCAAGGTGCCGATTCGATCGTTCACATCCTGATTTCCACTTGAACTGATTCTCAAAAATTCCGCAAAAGAGCCCCCCACAACACACTCAATAAGGACAGTTTGGGGATTCGGTGAGTTTATAGCCGTTCACTCACAAACTCTATGCAGCATATAGCTGCAATGCACAGTGTTTTTAGATAACACAGAACTATCCATGTAGCCTTTTTCATGAACAAGTTTTAGGAGTCACTTGTTGAACCTTCACTTATGTATATCCGTCTGCCCGACTACCAGGCAACAGACACATCGTTATTCAATTGTTTTTTTAATAACCGTCCTTATTGAGTGTGTTGTCGGCCCCAAATGGTTAAGTTTATATTTATCTATTTATACATTTGCTTTCACTTTGATTTTTTTAGGTTTCACTTTTTTTAATTCATCTGTTTCATTCTTGCGCTTTGCAATCACATGATTGTTTTTTACAACGGTTCTTGCCCGATAATATAACTCTGTCACTTTTTCAATTTCGCCCGTTTCCTTTTCGATACCCACGAAGCCTTTAAGTTCATATGTTTTACCTTCAAAAGTTCTTATCGAATCATTTGCAGGCAACTCATATAAACTCATTCTTTCCATTACTCTCTCACCTTTATCAAAGTCTATTTTGTCGAAGGGGATCTCTCCCAAAGAAGTTAAACCGATCAGACAAGAAAATTTATATAGATCGTAAACAGAAGGCAGTGTTTTATTATTTTCCCAGAAACTAATTTTTGCTTGCGAAACACCAACGGATTCCGCCACTTCCAACTGTGTGATATTGCGCTTTTCCCGTTCCCGTTTCATCCAATCTCCGAGTAACAAACATTTCACCACCATTTATTAGTTACGATATCCCGCACAACAATGAATATTTAAAAATTTATTGAATATTCAATATTAATTGGCATTTAAATTTTAACAAAGTTTTGTTATTAGTCAATTTATCCATAATTCCTAAAAAAATTGGTCCATTAGTCAAAAAGCACCGATTTGTGCAAAATTTATCTTTTTCTTTATATTTTCTTTGATTCGTTTCGCTGGAATGTGGATTTTGAAATATGTATAGTTATATTAGTTTCAAAAAAGCTGTCATTCTAAAGAGTGGATAAAAATACAGTGTTGGGGAGAAAAAGATTTCATTGAAGGAAGGAGGATCGGCATCATTGGATATACATACAGCTCTGGCCTTACGGATGAAAGAACTTGCGGAAGAACGGGGCAAAACACCAGCAGAAATCGGCAAACTGGGTGGTCTGAGACAATCCACCATTTCAGAAATCCTTCAAGGAAGATCAAAGCATCCTAAGATTGATACAATAACGAAGTATTGCCAAGGTTGCGGTATTTCGCTGCATGAATTTTTTCAAAGCGATTTATTCAAAATAGCGGAAATACCTCCCAAAAAAATGCATAAAAAAATGATGGAAAAAATGAACAGAAAAGCGGAGGGATGATTCTTTCCATATACATAATATAAAAATGATGAAAACTAGTATAAAAAAAATGTATAAAACATGTCGATATTTTAATAATAAAATGGTTAATTGTTATAGTTAAATATAAGCATTCAATTACACTTTTCTCAAAAATTTGCCGTTACATACAAATAAATACCATTATTCGACCGAACAAATAGGTCGTTTTCCTTTGGATTCGACAAATATTTCTTTATGTTAAATATATTTCAATTTCTTTTCTGATATTATATTTTTATTACATACTCCGAAATACAGTACTTAGTCCCTATATTTTACGCATTTCCTGCTGATTCGTTAAAGAAACATCTATACATATAATAAATGCCTGCAAAATTTTGCAGGCATTTCAGCTTGTAGACAAAGTCCCTAACTAGGGGCCAAATCTACAGGCTTTTTTTGTATAATAGGGATAGAATTCTTGGTTAACGGGGGAAATTTAGGATGTTATCGAAGCGTACTGACAATAATCGAAATCAATTGGAAATGGTGGCTCTTGATCAATTGGTTCCAGAAAATCATTTGGTAAGGAAGATTGAACAAGCCATAGACTTTGATTTTATTTACGATCTTGTCAAAGATACCTATTGCCTAGATAACGGAAGGCCTAGTATTGATCCTGTTGTGCTCATTAAAATGGTCTTTGTGCAGTATTTATTTGGTATTCGATCCATGCGTCAAACGATCAAAGAAATTGAAACCAACGTGGCGTATCGATGGTTCTTAGGATATGGTTTCACAGAGAAAATTCCTCATTTTTCAACGTTCGGCAAGAATTATGTTCGTCGTTTTCAAGGTACTGATTTATTTGAACAGATTTTTTATCGTATTTTAAAAGAAGCGATGAATAAAGGATTAGTGGATGCATCTGTTGCCTTTATTGATTCAACACATGTCAAAGCGAGCGCCAATAAAAAGAAGTTCGATAAGAAAATTGTCCGGGCAGAAACAAAAAGCTATCAAGCGCAATTAGAGTTAGAGATTAACCAAGACCGTGAAAACCATGGAAAAAAGCCCTTTCCCCCGAAAGAGAAGGAAGAAACCAAGGAAATAAAGGTCAGTACAACCGATCCTGATAGTGGCTATTACGTAAAAGATGAACGGGAAAAGATGTTTGCCTATTCTTTTCATACCGCCTGTGATGCAAAAGGCTTTGTCTTAGCTACCAAGGTAACGGGAGCGAATATTCATGATAGTCAGGTGTTTGGTCAATTACTCGAACAAGTCATCGAAAAAGTAGGCAAACCAACTGCAGTAGCCGTAGATGCCGGATACAAAACCCCAGCGAATGCGAAAAGTCTATTGGATAAAGAGATTCGTCCAGTCATGCCATATACAAGGCCTAGAACAAAGGACGGTTTCTTTAAAAAGTATGAATATGTATACGATGAGCATTATGATTGTTACATCTGCCCAAACAACCAAACTCTTGAATACCGAACAACAACAAGAGAAGGATATCGACAGTACGCTTCGAAACCGGAAATATGTAAAACGTGCCCATTTTTAGAAAAGTGTACCCAAAGTAAAGATCACACTAAATTTATTCATCGCCACATTTGGGAGCACTATGTGGAAGAAGTCGACCACTTAAGACATACAGAAATCAATAGAAATATATATGATAAGCGCAAAGAAACGATTGAACGGGTCTTTGCCGATGGAAAAGAGAAGCATGGCATGCGATGGACAACTCTACGAGGACTGGAAAAATTGTCCATGCAGGCGATGCTTACTTTCGCTGCCATGAACTTAAAGAAAATGGCAAACTGGACATGGAAAAGACCATGTCCAGCCTAAATAAGAGAAGAATCTTAGAAAATGATGAGCAAAAAAAGACAAATCCCAACTCAAATGAAGCATTTGAGTTGGGGTTTGTCGACAGTCTGAAATGCCTGCAAAATTTTGCAGGCATTTAATTCATTTTAATGATTTATTGTGAACTTGCGTCTTTCAAATATTTAACGGTTTTCCTGCTTCCAATGGTCAATACAAGAATCCCGCCAAGCAGCAGCAGCACGCCCATCCAACTCATTGGGCTTAAATACTCCCCTACCAAAAAGACCCCGAGTAAAGCCGCTGTCAAAGGCTCCGCCAAAGACAATGTCACCGCTGAAGAAGAACTGATTTTTTCAAGACCCGCCAAATAGAAGATGTAGGCTAAACTCGTTGCAAATAGGCCCATAAAAAGCATTGGCCACAGATTTTGCCCTTCCAACACCCAGGAAACGCCACTTCCCGAAAAGGGCAACAGAAACAGCGCACATAAAGTAAAGGTCATCGCCACGCTCGGCAACGTCTCTTCCCTTTCCGTCAATTTCTTGCTGCAATTTGTATAAAGGGCAAACATGGACCCGGCACATAAAGCAAGCAAAATGCCCAAAGGATGAATCGTTGTATCCCCCCGCGTTACAAATAACAAAATGCAGCCTATAATGGCGAGCAATGTTGCAATTCCCCACACTCTGTTCGGACGTCGTTTAAAAAGCAGCCATTCAATGATTCCAGAAAAGACCGGTGAACTGCCAATGGTTACCACCGTTCCAACCGCCACTCCCGTATAGCGGACAGAAGTGAAAAATAAACATTGGAATAAAGCGATCGTCAGTGCTGCAAAAACGGTCCATTTCCAAGACCATTTTTTAAAATTGATTTTCCGCATGATGAGGACTGCAATGAGCAATACCCCTCCCCCAATCGCTGAACGCACTCCTGCAACAGCGATTGGCGAAATGCCTTCCCGCAAAAAAGTTTGGGTGGTTCCAACGGTTCCCCACAACATTGCCGCAAGCAACACGAATATATATGGTAATATGTTCATTGCATATCCTCCCGAAATGCTATTTTACTGTAATGCTACCATATTTTTCAGATGATTACATCATTTCGAAAACCGCTTAAAATCCTCGCCGTTTCCTATAATAATAATGTAAAATAAAAGTAAGAAATGACGGATCGTTTACACAGTGAAATCATAAAATGAAAGGCGGGTCGTAATATGTATAAAACCGTTAGCGAAACGGCAAAAGATCTCTCAATGCCTGAAGAAATGGTCCTGCGCTACATTTACGAAGGCCGCATCAAAGCTGTCCACGATGGTGAACAATTCCTCATCAACAGCGACCAATTTGACACGTACCTTGAACAATTAAAACTCCTGAAGGAAGAAATGGAACTTTGGCAAAACACCCCAATTCCGGATGACATGGATGTCCGGGATGAAGATTAACGATTACGGACGCTTTTCCTGAAAACATGTACCTTTCACAAGCAATTCAATGAAACCGAATGGACCGCTCATGAACAAAAAGATCATCCAAATCCATCATGGATATGGATGATCTTTTTCTTGCACATCAAGAAAAAATGCTTCTTGAAAAAAGCTCCCCGAGAAGCATCCAAGAAGCACCCTTTTTAAATTGTCACTACAAAACCGGCACGTTTGCCGATAATTTCCGCATAATCTTCCACCATCACGCTGGCAGTCGGATACATCCCCGCACCCGGTCCAATAAGTGTCAATGTGCCAATGTAGTTTGTTTCCATTGTTACCGCATTGAACACATCATCAATCGGATATAGAGGATGCTCCTTGCTTACAAGCATTGGCCCCACTTGAGCAAAAATTGTGCCATCAGGCAACTTTTCCACCTCTGCCACGTGACGATACCTGAGACCTTTTTCTTTTGCTTCTTTCACTTGTTCCGGCGTAATGCCGTCGATTCCAACAACTTTTACATCTGCCCAGTTTGGCTGCTCACCAAAGGCCAATGCCGATAAAACCATAAGCTTTTTAAATGCATCTTGGCCGGAAATATCCATATACGGATCCGCTTCTGCATATCCAAGGGCTTGCGCTTCTTTCAACGCTTTATCAAAAGACCAGCCTTCAGCGCGCATTTTTGTCAAAATGTAATTGGAAGTGCCGTTTAAAATTCCCTGAATTCTTGTCACATCGTTGACGAGCAAAATGTTTTTCATTGTCTTGATGACAGGCACCCCGCCTGCAACCGTCGCTTCATAGCCTACAAATACACCGTTTTGCTTTGCAAGTTCTTGCAGTTCAAGCCCGTATTTTGCAAACATCACCTTATTTGCCGTAATGACGTGGCACTTTTTCATTACCGCTTTCTTTAAATATGTGTATGCAGGCTCCTCGCCTACAATCGCTTCGAATACCACTTGCAAACCTTTAACGTTTAAGCAGTCATCAATGTTATCTGTCAACAAATGCCGTGTTCCTGGAACTCTCTCTTTTGTTGTGTCCCGAAC
Organism: Ureibacillus sp. FSL W7-1570; assembly: GCF_038593265.1. Lineage (GTDB taxonomy): Bacteria > Bacillota > Bacilli > Bacillales_A > Planococcaceae > Ureibacillus > Ureibacillus suwonensis. The sequence goes on along the minus strand of NZ_CP151979.1, from coordinate 2,641,988 downwards.
CAATATTTTTGCAACCTCTAACTCGACACCCAGTTTTTTGCGCAAATCTTCCCGTTTTTCGTTCAATATATGATAAATGCCTTGGCCAACTGTGCCAAATCCTAAGATGGCCGCCTTGATTGTTGCCATTTTCCTTTTCGCCTCCATCTTTTCTTTCGAATTGAAATTTCATTGTTGAACAACGAGTGCTGAAATTCTATACTATACAAACACTCTTTATTTGCAGATATAAAAAATAATAAAATTCAATATTTTTTGAAACATACAGAAATTTTAACGTATATTTGAAAGGAACTCAAGGGAATTCTACTCAAGATGGACATTTGTTTTCTACGAAAGGGCATACAACTATTATAATATAGCAAACTTGCTCACTTTTAAAATAAAAAAAGCCAGTACAAACATTGTACTGACCTGTCATTCACCTGTTCACGATGCATTTGCCAACAAAACATTTCGGTATTGGACCAAAATTTTTCTCATCAGCTCTTCTTCTTCCGCTGTAAAGTCTGGAACTCCGTAAGGTCTTCGAATCAATTGGAAATCTCCATATTTTAAATACCATTCTTTTGCCGGCTCTGAAATATGTTGCTCACCAAATTCTTTGTATTCATCATATACTTCTTTGACGACATAATCATGGGTTAGCAAGGAATATGTCTGTTCTTTATATGGTCTGTACCCAAAAACACTTTCCCAGCGTCTATCGACGATTTCAAGCAAATGCTGCAACGCTTTTGCATTCACAAAGGTATTCGTTTCATTTAATTCATATATGATATAAGCCGCAAAATTTTGGGCGCTATAAACCTTACTCATCGGACCAGCTCCTTTATAAGTTAAGGGGGAAAGCCATTAAAGGCTTTCCGTTTTTATTTTAGGGGGGATCAGATACGATGGAATCTAATCATTCTCTTATAACTAATATATACGATCCAATTTAAAATTTCAAGTATCCTAATTAATTTACTAGGTTTTATTTCAACAAAAGGGGATAGGGGTTATAACGAACAACTATACCTGCTAAATGACGGGTCAGCAATTTTAATTAGGATGTGAATTGCATTCGAATGGGAATACAATTCACATCAAAAGTAACAACTTGATGTTTGGCGAACTTTTTCTGTAAAGGGGCGTCTTCATGGCTGCGAATGGGCAGCTTTTATAGGAATCGACCATATTTATTGCTTCAAACCGCTGAGTAAGCATTTTTTAGTAACGAGCTTTGGATTTTTACCCGCTGCAAATGGGCAGCGTTTTATTTTGCTACGGATGGGCAGCATTTGTTTTTGGATTTTGCAACTGCTGCGAATGAGCAGCTTTGAATCCATATAGCCAGTGCCGGATTTACATGCTTTGATCCGCTGACACTGGGTTCTTCAGCTCAAATGAGAGCCGAATTGGGATTTTCCGGTATCAAATGACCGTTCTTTCTTTTATATGCAAATAGAGGGGCTTTTATAAATGATCAACTTAAGCGTTCTTTACACCAAATTCAGCTGCTGCTTTGGCTAAAGCCTGATCTAAATCCGCAATAATATCATCTGCGTTTTCCAAGCCGATGGATAGGCGGATGAGCTCTTCTCCAACACCGGCAATTTTCAATTCTTCAGGAGATAATTGTTGGTGAGTTGTTGAAGCCGGATGAATAATCAATGATCTTGCATCTCCAACGTTTGCAACATGAGAGAACAATTTCACGTTGTCAATAACGACACTGCCTGCTTCACGGCCACCTTTAATGCCGAATGTCACCATAGAACCATAACCGTTTTTCAAGTATTTTTTCGCTAAATGGTGAGATTCGAATGATTCATCTCCTGGATAATTCACGTATTCCACGTATGGGTGGTTTTTCAAAAACGCCACTACTTTTTCCGCATTTTCACTATGTCTTGGATAGCGGAGGTGAAGAGTTTCCAATCCTTGAAGGAAACTGAAAGCCGCATCCGGACCTAAAGTTGGGCCTAAGTCGCGCAATAATTGAACGCGCAATTTTGTTGCAAAAGCTGCGCCTGCTGTATCGATGCCGTAACGGATGCCGTGATAAGTGTGGTCAGGCTCTGTGAATCCAGGGAATCGGCCTTGTGTCCAGTCGAATTTTCCTGCATCAACAACAATTCCTCCGATTGTTGTACCATGACCGCCAATCCATTTTGTTGCTGAATGGATAACAACATCTGCTCCAAAATCAATTGGATTGCATCCATATGGTGATGGGAATGTATTGTCGATGATTAATGGAAGGCCATGTTCATGGGCGATGTTTGCCACTGCTTCAATATCTAAAATGTTTAGGCTTGGATTGCCCACCACTTCGGCATAGATTGCTTTTGTTTTGTCCGTAATTGCTTTGCGGAAGTTTTCCGGATCTCTTTCATCTACAAATGTTGTTGTAATGCCCCAACGAGGTAATGTGTTAGCAAATAAGTTATATGTTCCGCCATACAATGATCCAGCAGAGACAATTTCATCTCCCGCATTGGCGATATTTAAAATGGAGAAGGCAACTGCCGCCTGACCGGAAGATAGAGCAACAGCTGCAGAGCCACCTTCTAGCAAGGCAACACGCTTTTCAAACACATCAACTGTAGGGTTCATGATGCGGGAATAAATATTTCCTGCTTCTTCAAGAGCAAAGAGTTTACGGGCATGTTCCGTGTTTTTGAAGGCATAAGCCGTTGTGCGATAAATTGGAACCGCGATTGCACCTGTAACTGGATCAGGTTGTTGACCACCGTGAAGTAATAACGTTTCTGGTTTGAATTCGGACATGATATTTCCTCCTAAACATAAATTTGAGATGGAAGGTTTCGAGAAGGCATGGAAGATAAAACAAAAACCCTCTTCATATAAGAAGAGGGCTCTGTACACGTACATTTCCTCCTCTTATCTTTCAGACAAACGTCTGTAGGATTTAGCACCTTTGCAAATTCTTGCCGGTTGCCGGGCATCTTTGGGCCTATTCCCTCCGCCACTCTTGATAAGAGTAATGATTAATTTTCCATCGTTGGATTAACTATAAAACATAGTAACCCACTCTGTCAACTATTTTTTTGAAATTTTTAAATCTTTTTTTATTTTATTGAGTATAATAGATTAAAGCGTTTTTTTCTATAAAAGGAGCAAATATTATGTTGATAGAGCTGATTATTTCACTTATTGCGGGATATTTTATCGGTTGCATCCATGGATCAAATGTGGCCCAATACCTTTCCGGGGTGAATCTGAAAGAAGCGGGCCATGGAAATGCGGGGGCTTCCAATGCCACCTTGACCCTTGGCTGGAAATACGGCATACTCGTAGGCCTCATTGATATCGGAAAAGGCGTCCTTGCCATAATCTTGGCAAAATATTTCTTAAATCACTTCACTTCATTGGATGCGGAGCAAATTTCCATATTCCTTTATTTGATAGGCGCGGCGGTCATTTTTGGCCATAATTTTCCTATCCATATGAATTTTCGGGGAGGAAAAGGAACCGCTTCCCTGATCGGCATTTTCGTTGCGATCAATTGGAAAATGGGTCTTCTTGCCGTAGTCGGTCTTATCGTTGTCTCTTTATTGACCAATTATTTGATTCTGGGCGTGTTTTTCTTTTATTTTGCATTTGCAATCAGCGCTTTGCTTTATGAGCCATCCCTCTGGCCTTTTATCATTGTTCTGTTCCTTCTTTTGGTCGCAATCATTTTGCATTTAGAAAACATAAAACGGATGAAGCGCGGCACAGAACCGACGATTCGTTCCGCCTTAAAAAAGAAGAAAGGCCCATCCGTATAAAAATAGTATCTTCCGTAAAGGGGTTATTCGTTGAACACACTTGGCTACGGAAGATACTTTTTTATTGTCCGCCGATTTCCGATTCATCCCGGTATGTTTCTTTTCCTTTAAAATAAGTAAGTATGACTTTTGCTTCGCTGATTTCACCTGGCGGAACCCTGAAAATATTTTTATCCAATATAATAAAGTCCGCCTGCATGCCTACCCGGATTTTTCCCAATTGTGCTTCCCTGCCTATTTGCCTCGCCGCATAAATGGTGTAGCTTCGGAGCATCTGCTTCAATGTGGCGCTTTCTTTCGGCCACAAAGGCTTTTGACTTTTTTCATCATTCCAGTGAAGTCTTGTCATTCCTGTCTCAATTCCATAAAGCGGGTTCAACTCACCATCAGGAAAGTTGCTGAAAGATGAGACCGGCAATCCCTTTTCAAAGTAGCTTTTCATTCGATGCCAGTTTTTAAGTTCGTCTTCCTTGCCGGCATCTATGGATTGATGAAAGATGGCCGGCTGGACGGATGGAATAATCCGAAACTTCCGGAAGTTTGTCAAATCATCATTCGTTACGATCGGCATATGGGAAATGACATGTTTAAAATTCTTTTTTCCATTTCGTACCCGCGCATATTCAAATCCTTCAAAAATCATGTGCAACTCTTTTTCTGCTTCCACATGAATCCGAAAACCTTCCCGATCCAGCAAATCCAACATATCAAGAAATTTCTCCTTCTCCCAAACCGCATTTTCTGTATAATTCATTTTTGCCGTTTGGACGCTGTAATTTTTCCCTTGGTAAATCTCCCTCCACTCTTTAAAAAGTTCGATCTGATCCAAATCCTTGAGGGGATCCACGTAGATTCCCAACTCATAGGTCATGGTCAATAGATTTTTCCGATCCAGTTCATCAAAGGCTTTCAGCACATTTTCCGAATGGTTTCCCAGGGGAACAAATGCGGCCGTAATACCGTATCTGGCTGCATCTTCTTGATATTTAATCAGCGCCTTTTTATATTGTTCCACGGAAAAGTCCGGCTGCGGCAGCGCTTGTACGACCATATCAGTGAATTGTCCCGGAATGATTCCGGACGCTTCTCCAGTTTCCGTTAGGCCATGCTCAATATGATCTAACCCGGATATTTCCAATGTTTTGGAATTGACCCATAGCTCGTCTCGGTGAGCGGAAAATGCGACAAATGGGATATCATGCACAAGTTGGTCAATAAGGTCTCTTGGCGTTTTTCCGCTTTTCCCCCATGCTTCTTCCGTCACTTTTTGATTCCATCCAACTGCGCACAGCTGTTTTAATTGTGGATGCTGTGCACGGTACGAAAATATGGCTTTTTCATATTCTTCGAAGGTGGAAAAGGAACTCAAATCCAACCAAAACATCTTCTCCGCTTTTAAATAAGCGGCATTGTGGCCGTCAATAAACCCCGGCAACATCAATCGGTTGTCCATATACATCACTCTTGTTTGAGGGCCCTTATAGGCTTGCACCCCTTCCCGGTCTCCTACATAAACAAATTTTCCGTTTTTCACTGCAACCGCTTCCGCCTCTTCATTGGCTTTATCCATCGTAAATACGCGGACATATTCAATCACCAAATCCGCTTGGACTATCTCTTCAGCTCCGATCCCCTTGTAAGGGACGGCTATCAAACATAGCAAGAGCAGTACAATGAAAAGCAATTTTTTCATTTATACGACCTCGCTTTGCGGGAGAACTGTTTCAATTTAGGGTATTCGTTTTTCAACAATACATACCGCTATTTTATAATCATCAATCCTTTGCCCTTGAAACAACTTTATCCCTGCAAATCAATGGATTCCTTTTTGCTTTTTGGGCGCTGTGCCCGACCCTCTTAATATGCCCACAAGCGGCACAATCCTCTCACGGTGATCCCCTCCTGCCACCGCCTTCCTCCCTTGCAATGTTCAGCTTTGTATTTTGGGGACGGTGGTTTGAATAATTCAAATTTTTGCCATTGGCAAAAAAGTATAATATGATACCTTTAAGAAGAGAAACATCGCTTGATGAAGCGATATTCCAACCAATTAGTACATAAAAGGGGTGTAAAGATTGAGTGTAAAAGAATTATTGCGCAGTCATACTTCTGTTCGTAAATATACAGGAGAAGAAATACCGAAAGAAAAAATCATCGACTTGATTCAGACAGCCCAGATGGCCGCTTCTTCCCACTTTGTACAAGCTTATAGCGTCATTTTGGTGACGGATGAGGAAAAGAAACAAAAGCTTGGGGAACTTTCCAACAATGAATTCCAATTCCAAACGGCCGGAGCCGCTTTGTTATTCTGTGTCGATTTCAAACGATTGGAAGTGGCAGGAAGAAAGCACGGTGTCGATATTACGGTGGATACAGCGGAAAATGTCTTAGTAGGTGTCGTTGATGTGGCGATTTTTGCGCAAAATTTTGTCATTGCCGCAGAATCGGAAGGCTATGGTATCTGCTATATCGGAGGTGCCAGAAACAATCCTGAAGCGATCAGCGAATTATTCAACTTGCCTGAACATGTATTCCCGCTCTTCGCGATGACCGTTGGAAAACCGACAAAGAAAAATGAAACAAAACCGAGACTTCCTGTTGAAGCCGTATTGCACGAAAATGGATACGACGTGGATAAGTACGACGAAATTCTGGATGAATATGATGCCATTATGGAAAGATATTATGCATCCAGAAGCTCCAATCAAAAAGTGTCCAATTGGACGAAACAAATGGCTGATTTCCTAATCGATCAACGCCGTCCTCATATTAAGGAATTTTTAGCTTCCAAAGGATTCACTTGGAAATAATCATATTACCTGAATAAATGAAATCCCTATTAGGCTGATCATTGAAAAAATTATCTCCTAATAGGGATTTTTATTTTGGATGAATGCAATGGCGTTTCGTCCACTCCAACATAGATTGGAAACAGTACGGGGAAAAGGACTATTATCTTAATATCGGATAACAAAAATCGAATCTTTTCTCATAGATTCAACAATTACCCTGATGGAAAATTCCTATTTTGTCGTATACTTCTTTTTTTTGACATTTCAAATAGATTAAAATTAATGAAGAGATTTCCTCAATTGGATAATGATGACCACGAAGGGAAGAGGAAGATGAAACAACATAAACAAGTTGCTTTATCCCTTGAACGTCAACATCTGAAATATGTAAAAAGTTACTATAAAACATTGGCGGACATCAACATGTGTTTAGGGAATATCCACCGCAGCATCCAACCACGAATTGATAAACAAAAATACCGGTATGCAACGGAATACGTCAATCAATATATTTCCTACACAAACGTCTGGAATATTAAATTTGTCTATAATTTGGAAAACCCTGAAGTGGCCCTCCTTCAGATTTTCCATTTGGATTACATTTTTGAACATGAACCGGAGAATCGCTTTGCTACGGAACGCAAGCTGCTTGAAGAGCAGAAGGAGCGCTTTTTTACAGTCAATCCCTATAAAGCGGAACAAATACAATCAAGAAAACAGGAGATGCTTGATTATATAAAAAATCGCTCCGAACCATCCGCTTCTGAACATGAAAAACCCGAAGCCAAATGATGCTTCGGGTTTTTTCATCTTCATTATGATTGGCCGATATTAACGACTCCTTCAATTTGCAACGCTTTTACCGGCAGGAACGTTTCACCGGTCTCAAAATAACGGATGACCACTTGATCCCCTTCCCGCAAGTAGATGGACAGCGGTTCGTTTTGGGAACTTACCACAAAATTTTGCCCATTATTCAGCAAGAAGGAAACAAGCGTATAATCCCCTACCTGTTCTTTGTAAACGCGAAGGACCGTTCCGGTAATCGTTTTTTCTTCTGCATTACTTGAACCATCCACCGAACTTGCCCCCCGTGTTAAAGCCGTTTTATACTGTCTCAATGCTTCATTAGGTGTTGAACCGTATACGGATATTTCCGGATTCACCGCGGATACAATAAAGTAATTTTGCAAGAAGCCGTTGGTGTCAAGAACCGGTGCAAGCCAGCTCGCTTCTCCGTAGAAATTGTAAAGGATTGGCATAGCCCCATGCCATTCTTTTTCGATAAATTTCTTCTCAATGATGTCCAAAGCCCCTTGGGAATCCATATAAGATTCTTCCATATTCCCCGTATAATACACCGCTTTCCCTGTCCGCGCATGGGTCAAGGAATAGCCGAGCATGGAATCTACGCCTTCTTTCGGGCTTGTAAAATCCGTAAAGTAATACATTTCCCCATCCTGATTAAAGACCGGGCTCACATTCGCTTCCGTCCCTTCATCGGAAGGCAATTTCACGTCTTTTTTGCCAAAGATGCTGTTCCAGAAGCCATGAACATATTTTCCAAAATAGCTGTTCTGAAGGCTCACCGCTTCCGGAGAAACCGCCCCGTCAATGAATTCCGGCACTTCTTCCAAAGGAATTTTCTTTGTTTCACCAGAATATGCATCCACCATGACAATCCCTTTCACATCAAACCCATTCCGGGCTGAAATAAATTCACCGTAAGAACGGATGTAATAAGGGGTTCCGTCATCATCCACCTCAAGTTGCGGATCGCCGTAGAAAATGAGCGTTGGATACTGCAGACGGATATGGCGTTCCAAATTTTTATTAAAGAATGCAGACGGCACATAGACCATTTCCTTGGCAACAAATACAGGATTATCATTGGAATCCGTTGCGCTCATTTTGAAATAGCCGGGCGTCGTATCTCCATTCAGCCATTTGAAAAACCCGGAAAACTCAACAGGGGCAATATAAACGAACTCCCCATTCACCTTCTGGATCTGCAAGTTGCCAAGCTCATAATAACTCGTATTCGGCACTTGCCCAAAGGCTTTCTTCATTTTGTTTTCCGCAAATTGAGGAGGGACGCTGGCCGGGGTTTTTGTTTCATCAAAGGGTTCAATTTCCACTTCTTGTTCCATTTTTGCAGATTCGTACTTTTCATCCGCATTAAAAATCGGAACAATCAACAAATAAATGAGTCCAATTAAGCTGGCAAAAAACAGGAGCCCTTTTAGCGCCCGTTCCGCTCCACCGGATGCAAGAACGCCGAACAGCAAAATCACCGGCATTGCGTATAGGGCAACCGTCCACTGCACATCAATCTTCGTCAAATAAACAATTAGGAAATACAGGATCCAGCTTGTAATAAAAACAAAAACGAAAGTCTGCAACAATTGTTTGAACGGCAATACATCGCCCTTCGGCAATTTCCTCGTAACCGGAACAATGAGAACCGTTGTAATGATTGAAAAAATTAGGGTCGTTAAGATCAGTTGAGTCATCCTTTTCACCTTCCTTGTACTTTTCTACGGAAGAGATGAAGAAATAGTTTCAATTATTTGCCGATTCCCGCAGCATATTTCTCATCAGAAAAAAGGAAAAATGATACAATGGGGGCAGAAAAGTTGAAGGAGGCAACGTCATGAAAGAAAAAGTGATTGAACGATTGATTCGATACGCCCAAATTGACACCCAATCGGATCCGGAAAGTTCCTCAACCCCTTCCACCAAAAAGCAATGGGACTTGTTGAATATTTTAAAAGATGAACTTGCCGAAATCGGGCTGACAGAAATCTCTCTGGATGAAAACGGGTATTTATTCGCCACATTGCCATCCAATACAGACAAAGAAGTGCCAACAATCGGATTTTTGGCCCATGTCGACACTTCCCCTGATTTTTCAGGCGCGAATGTCCAACCGAAACGGATCGACAATTATGATGGCGGGGATATCCAACTGAATGATGGAATCGTTTTATCCCCAAACCAATTCCCAAATCTGAAAAATTATGTCGGACAAACATTGATCACGACCGACGGCACAACGCTGCTTGGAGCTGATGATAAAGCGGGCATTGCGGAAATCATGACCGCCATGGAATATTTGGTGGAACATCCTGAAATTAAGCATGGGAAAATCCGGGTGGCTTTTACCCCTGACGAAGAAATCGGACGAGGACCACATAAATTTGACGTAGCAGCTTTTGGGGCGGACTTTGCCTACACGATGGACGGCGGGCCACTTGGCGAATTGCAGTACGAAAGCTTCAACGCAGCCGCTGCAAAAGTGACAACACACGGAATCAGTGTTCATCCCGGCTCTGCCAAAGGGAAAATGGTCAATGCCATCACGATGGCCATCAAGTTCCATAACTTTATGCCTCAAGAAGCCGTTCCGGAAAAAACGGAAGGCTACGAAGGGTTCATCCATCTTATGAGTTTCAACGGTTCCATAGAAGAAGCAACCCTTTCTTACATCATCCGCGACCACGACCGGGAGAAATTCGAGGCGAAAAAAGAATACTTCCGCGTAGTGGAGCAACGCATCAAGGAAGAATTTGGCGAGGACGCCATCACTGTTGAGTTGGAAGACCAATATTACAACATGAGAGAAAAAATTGAACCGGTGAAAGAAATTGTCGACATCGCCAAACGCGCCATGGAAAATCTAAACATTTCGCCAATCATTGAGCCGGTTCGGGGCGGAACGGACGGCTCCCAATTGTCCTACATGGGTCTGCCGACACCGAATATTTTTGCCGGTGGCGAAAACATGCACGGCAAATTTGAATTTGTATCCGCCGAAACGATGGAACTCGCTGCAAAAGTCATCGTTGAAATCGTCAAACTCTTTGAAGCGGAAGAGAAATGATTTTATGGGCTGCCTGGAAAGAAAAGTCTTTTCGGGCAGTCCTTCATTTCTTGTTTGGCAGAGAAAGGGTATGGGAAACTTCGCAAAAATAATAGCCATTCCAATCCCATGTTATAATTGATTCGAGGTGATATGTCTATGCCATCCTTGACCTATGAACAGCTTGCTTTTTTGAATTCATACGGCATCATAACAGAGGAACCAAGAACTCCTTTATTCACTTTGGAAAATTTACATAAGGAATTCTTTCTGCCCGATTTTTTGAAGCTCATGATGGAAATTACCCAAGCAGGAACAGAAGCCGCTGCCATCTCCCACTTCGGCCGGCGCTACGGGATGTTTGTCGCGGCCCAATTTTATTTTCTTGCTGCCTATGATGAAATTTGGGACGGCAAATTGGAAGACGTCCGTTACTTCCATGTCCATGAATACGGAATCGATACGCTCGGCACTTACATTACCCCGACGGACTATCGTTATGTGGAAGAAAAGGAAAGGGAATATGTGATTTCCAAAATTCTTTATCAGGCCCATCAAATCATTATGCAGCTTCGCGAAACGACGACCATTTCCCCTTTGACTCTTTGGGAAAACATTTTCGGCTATATGTTGTGGAATTATTACGAACTGCTTCAAAATCCGTTGCTTGCAGACCGGGCTTTTGAAGACATAGAAATACTGGAAGACACCAAAGTATGGCAACGTTTCTCCAACAAATCATGGTTCTATCAATACACAAACGGAAAAAGCCCGTTGGATCTCATCAACAAATCGGTAAGAAAAAGCTGCTGCTTCTCGAAGGATATTCCGGGACTTGAAGCTTGCACCTTTTGTCCAATGAAGTAACTTTCAAGATTTCCTGCCTATGAAGTGTGAACGGATATTGGTTTATGATCACTTCATTTGAGCATTGGAAATCTTTTTCTTTTTTTTGCACAATCTTCTAAATTCATCAAAAATTTGTTAATGTTCACAAGTGCAAGAGATTTTATTTTTTGTTAAAATAAAAAAGCACTCTGTGGAGAAAGGATTGGATTCCATACATATGAATGAAGTGAATCAAATGAACGCAAATGCAATGCATGAAAATCATGAACCCGCTTTATTGAGCAGAATAACAAGCATCATCTTTATTGTCATCGGAGCATTTATCGCCGCTTACGGATTGGAAGCTGTGCTAATTCCAAACAGCGTTTCTGACGGTGGAATCACCGGTATTTCCATTATGCTGTCCACACTCACCCCTCTTCCATTGGGTCTTTTCTTAGCGATTTTAAATATCCCTTTTATATTTCTAGGTTATAAAATGGTCGGAAAAACCTTTGCGATCAACTCCATCATTGGAATTGCCACATTATCCATCGCCACTTCCTTGATGCATCATATACCAACGATTATCAATGGCGATTCACTATTAGTTACCATTTCAGGCGGTATTTTGCTTGGTATAGGTATGGGCTTAGCTTTACGTAACGGCGGCGCCTTGGATGGCACGGATATGCTGGCCGTATTAATCAGCAGAAAAGTACCCTTTTCAACAGGTGAAATCATCTTAGTCATCAATGTATTCATCTTCATTTTTGTCGGCTTTGTATTCGGCATTGAAGGAGCCCTTTCTTCGGCAATCGCCTACTATATCGCTTCAAAAGTCATCAGCATCATTGAAACAGGTCTGGAAGATGCGAAATCCGTTACCATTATCAGCAAAAATTCAAGGGAAATCGGTCAAGCCATCATCAACCGTCTCGGCCGTAGCGTGACTTATATCAATGGTGTTGGCGGATATACGAATGAACCGGTCGAAATTATTTATTGTGTCATCAACCGAATGGAAGAAAGTAAATTAAGATACATTGTCAAACAAAAAGATCCGGATGCTTTCGTTACCTTTGACGAAATTGCAGAAGTCCGGGGCGGAAATTTCAAGAAAAGAAATATCCACTAATCAACTTAAAAAAGCAACAAGTCTTTCGGCTTTGTTGTTTTTTATTTTTTTACAATATTATTTTCAACACTTAAAGTGCCTAAAATAATAAAAAGACTTGGTCTACACCAAGCCTTCATCCAATACTTTTTTATATTCGACAAACCAGTCGTCGCCTTGCTCTTTGATGGCGACCCCAATATACCCATTATGTAACAGGTTCTTTTGCCCTTCAATATCCCCCATGGATATGAAGACGGATTCTTTTTTTAATTTTGGTTTTTTGTGCAGCGGTTTGAAGAAAATATACCGTAATTTTCCGCCGTATTTTTCTTTCAACGCGGCGATATACATCCCCTGATGCAGTTTATCTTTAATGCTCGGGATATTATAAGGCATCACTGTCGCCAACACATAGTCAAAATTGGACATATCGATATGTTTCATAATAATTTGGGCCATTTTCTTTTGCAGCCCATATCCGCGGAAATCGGGATGTACATTTGAAATTTCCTGGTAAAGCACCCGCTTCAAATCCTCTTCTTCCGTCAACCCGATATCTTTCCCCAGACCCTGGTCGTCCATTTCCGGAATCAAAAGCGCACGAAATGCGATGAGGCGATCTTCAATAAGTACTCCGATCATCAATCCATTGCCCTCTAAAATAAACCGGAATTCCTCATCAGAGAGGGGTTCTAATGTTTGTTTATCGGGGAGCGAATCAACGACAGCTTGTTGGAGATCCAAAATTTGGGGTATATGTTCAACCTTCAACTTTTTCACATGATAAGGAATATCTTTTAAAACGCCTTCTTCGATCACTTCACACATAATAGCCACCTTACTTTATGATTTAACTGTGCAAGAATAAACCGTTAATCGGGATAAAACTTCTTCGTCAATTTCCACGCCTAGCCCCGGCTTGTCACCCAGCTCGATAAACGGAATTTTATAACTTTTCTTCAAATCGCCGATATCCGTTTTAAATTTAAGAGGGCCTGTCAGTTCCACACTCTTGATGTTTTTTTTCGAAAAGGCTACATGAAAACCGGCTGCCGAAGCAATGGAAGATTCAACCATCGAACCGATTTGGCAATCAATGCCCGCCATTTCCGCCATTGTGGCAAGTTTCGCCGCAGGGTAGATTCCCCCGCATTTCATCAGTTTTATGTTGATTTTATCTGCCGCCCTTTTTGCAATGATTTCCCGCATATCGAAAATATTGCAAAGACCTTCGTCAATCATGAGCGGAATGTTGGATTTGGACTTCACTTCCACCATTGCATCAATATCATCCGCAAGAACCGGCTGTTCCAACCAATCGATGCCAAGGGATTCCAAAGATCGCATGGCTTTTAGCGTATTTGAACTGTTCACCCAGCCCTGGTTGACATCGACGCGAATGGCGATTTGTTCTCCAACACGTTTTCTTACCGCTTTAATCCTTTCTACATCCCGTTCCACATCTGTACCAACTTTCATCTTAAAGGAGCGGTATCCTTCTTGTACTTTTTGTTCCGCTTCTTCTGCCATTTTATCAGGTTCATCAATGCTTAACACATGGGTGATTGGGAATTTTTTATGAAATCTTCCGCCAATTAACTGATAAACCGGAACCCCAAGCTTTTTCCCCACTGCGTCAAAACAAGCGATATCAATGGCCGCCTTCGCACTGGGCACTCCTTTTACGATACGATCCATTTTGTCATGGATTTTTTCAAAATGACATGGGTCCTCATTCAACATTGCAGGTGCCAAGGAATGTTTTAGAACATGAAAAGTGGATTCAAATGTTTCCCCAGTTACATGTTCATCCGGTACACTTTCCCCCCAGCCGATGTAACCATCATCCGTTGTAAGTTTTATAATGATTGACGGCATCGTCGGAAAAGTGCCGTAACTTACAATAAACGGTTTTATTAGTGGGAAATCTACCGCAAAAATCTCTATTTTCTTGATGTTCATTGAATCCTACTTCCTTCTATTTATACTCAGTTGCATTAAATAATGTTTTTGCCAATACTTTTGCGCCGATAATGAGCGCATCTTTATTAAAGGTCATATGCGGGTGATGAAGGCCCGGTTTCAGATCTGCACCAATGCCAATCATCGTCGCTTTCAATTCAGGTTTGGAAACCGTATAAAAATGGAAATCATCGCTGCCCGGCGTTTGAACCGGCTCTGCCAAAAATCCTTCTCCGACCGTATCCATAATGGCTGTTTCCGCAATTTTTTTCGCTTCTTCAGACACTTCTGCGCCTGGTGTTTTGTCATACCAATCCCAAACTATTTCCGTTTCAAACATTTTGCTGATATTCCGAAGTCCATGTTCTACATGGAATTGTATCGCATCGATCACGCGATTTTTTTGCGCCCGAATGTCTATTGAAAAGGTAGCATTACCTGGAATGATATTGACACTGCCGCCATCCGCCACCACTTTTGTCAACTTCACGCTATGCACTTCAAAAGGATTTAAATAAATATTTTTCAACATTTGTTGGATGGCAAAAATCACATCGATGGCATTTTTTCCTTGATGCGGTCTTGCTCCGTGGGCATCAACCCCCCGCACCTCACCTTGCAGGAACAATGCCGCACCGTGTTGGACCGCAGGAGAAACTTTGCCAAACGGCAGTTCTTCAATCGGTCTTAAATGAATGCCAAAGAGGTAGGACACATCATCGATGATCCCCCGTTTCACCATCTCAATGGCTCCTCCCCCAACTTCTTCAGCGGGTTGGAAGATGAACCGGACGCGTTTCTTTAAAGGGTAGTCTTTAATTCTTAATAAAGCGCCTAACACCATGGATATATTGGCATCGTGTCCGCAGGAATGATTCGCTCTCATTTCCCCGTCCACTTCTTGCCAGAGAGCATCAATATCGGCTCTTACAGCGACCACTTCTTCCCCTTGGCCTATTTCCGCCACCAGTCCCGTCATATCATCGAACCGTTTGTACGGAACTTTCAATTCATCCAGGATGGCGGCAATTTTATTCGTTGTTTGATACTCTTTCCAACTTACTTCCGGACAACTATGAAAAAGATCGAACCAACTAAAGACGACTTCTTCATATGTTTTAACTTGACCCATATCCCTCGCACCTCGATAATTTTGCTTACTCTATTATACATAATGTCTAATTATTTATTAATTGCTTTTGCCCACACCTTAACAAATACTTCACACATAAAATAATCATTCAAAGGTTTTGGCACCAAATGAATCCCTTTGGTTCTTAAGTACTTTCAAAAAGGGAAGGCCTAGGGTAAAATTCATACCTCTTCCCCAGACTCAATAATATATACCATTTGTTGAGATATTACAAAAAAATTATCCGCCCCGGAATCGAGGCGGATTCAAATCATTAGCCAATAGACGTTTCTATTTTATTATTCCCTTTATTTTTTGTGAATAGTTGAATTGCAAACATAATTCCGAATATGATCAACCCTGCAATATCTGAGAAGGATTCAGGATAAATCATTAATAGCCCAGCTATAATCAAAAGGATTCTTTCAATAAAATTGATTTTTCGGTACCAATATCCAATAACCCCTGAACCAATGGCGATCATACCCATAAATGCAGTAAATACAACCCAAATCACTTGTAAGAACGTAACATCAATCATTAACAATGCTGGCGAGAACACAATCATATACGGAATGATGAACGCTGCGATGGCCAGTTTTGCAGAGTTTACACCTGTTTTGATCGGGTCTCCGCCGGAAATACCTGATGCGGCAAAGGCTGCCAAAGCGACTGGAGGCGTGATATCCGCGATGATGCCAAAGTAGAATACGAAAAAGTGCGCGGATAATAATACCACAACCGGCACAGCTGCTTGTGGAACATCAGGTGCAAGCAATGTAACAATCGCAGGTGCTGCAATCGTTGAAGTAATTACGTAGTTCGCTGTAGTTGGAGCACCCATCCCTAAAATGAGGGAAGCGATCATGACGAAGAATAAAGTTAATAAGATATTTCCTCCTGCCAATTCCACCAAGCTGTTTGCCAGACTTAAACCAAGACCCGTTTTAACAACAACCCCTACAATAATCCCTGCACAAGCAGTTGCCGCAACAACGGCCAACGCTGTTCTTGCACCATCCACAAGCGCTTCGATGATATCTTTCACACCGAATTTTACATCTCTGTTGATAAACCCGATAATGATGCAAGATAGAATTCCATATAACGCTGCATGGATAACCGGTACTCCAGTCATCATTAACACGATGATCAATAGAATCGGAATAAGCAAATATAATTTTTTGAAAATCTCTTTTCGGTTCGGCAACTCTTCTTCCGACAAGCCACGAAGCCCCAATTTTTTCGCTTCAAAATGGGTCATAATCCATATTCCCGAGAAATACAAAAGGGCTGGAATAATCGCTGCTTTGGCAATATCCCAATATGTGACGCCACGGCCGATAAACTCCACCATCAGGAATGCTGCCGCACCCATAATTGGCGGCATGATTTGTCCACCAGTTGAAGCGGCTGCTTCTACAGCGCCGGCAAACTCTTTTTTATACCCCAACTTTTTCATCATCGGAATGGTATAAGAACCGGATGTCACCACATTGGCAACGGAACTTCCCGAAATGGTTCCTTGCAATGCGGATGAGAAAATGGCCACTTTCGCAGGTCCACCTACCAACTTCCCTGCAATGGCAACCGCCAAATCGTTGAAGTAGGATCCTACTCCTGTTTTTACTAGAAAAGCACCGAATAATAGAAAGGCAAAGATATAAGTGGCCGATACGCTAATCGGAGTACCCAAAATACCATCAGTCGAGAAATACATCAAGTTGACGATTTGCTCAAGCGATTGCCCCCGGTGCGCCAAAAAGTCCGGCATATAAGGCCCGAAAAACGCATATACCAAAAAAAGCGATGCAATAATGGTAATTGGCAGACCAACCGCTCTTCTTGCAGCTTCTAGCACGAGCAAAATTACAATCGCACCAACGATAAAATCCGTTTGATTAATCTTTCCCAAACTAGTTACAAGTCTTTCATAATTGAGTGTCCAATACATGCCTGTAGCCGCTGCAGTAATTGCCAATATATAGTCATAAAAAGGAACTTTCGTTTTCAAACCCTTCTTGCGTATTGGATATAACAAGAATATTATCGTCAAACCGAATCCTAAGTGAATACTACGTTGTAAGTAGGCTGTAAATTGTCCAAAAATCGCCGTATATAGTTGGAATAACGAAAAAGCAAGGAGAAGCGTGAAAACAAGCCACTTCACCCATCCGCCGACTTTCCTTACATTCGATTCGGTGTCATACTTCTCTAACAGTTCTTGTTGCTGTTCTTCCGTTAATACATCAATATCCAGTTGCTTCTCAGTATTCACCATGCACTATTCGCACTCCTTTCAACTTTTCATAAAAGGAAACCCTTTTTGCCTCAACCATATAAGAACTTCCGCGGTGAAGGGTTTTTTTCAAATTATATTCCCGGCCTCCATAATAAAAAAACAAGTCCATATTTATATCTCCGACATAGAGGACAAAGTTTTCCACCATTTTATTCGAATAAAGTTTATACTTCCCATCCTCATACGTTAACTTTTGTCCTTCTTCCGCATGGGCCGGCATACCAATTGCCACATCTTCATATTCCATCGAAATCATTTTAATCTTTCCGTCTTCCACTTCATAGGACTCTAAAACATCCGTACGATGAATGGAATGGGTAAAGCGAATTTGAAAAGGTGCATCTTTCCTCAAATCTATATAATACATTTGCGGATTATTTGTTTTCGTTTCCGTAAAAGATATAATCGGAAAAAGAGGGATAAAGAAAAGTATTGTCAAAACGACCAAAATCAGAAATGCTGCTAATTTTTTCATCTTACCGCTCCATGTATAAAGGGCCTGAAGAAGCATCAGCCTTCAAGCCCTTCACTTTGCTCAGTCAATAATTATTCTTCAAAGAATTTTTTCGCGCCTGGATGCACATCAATACCGATGCCATCTAAAGCAGTTTCTTTCTTAATGTATTCAGCTTTCGCATGTCCAATTTTGTCTGTGTTGTTGTAGATTGCTTTTGCAATTCCGTATGCCACATCTTCAGGCAAATCTTTCTTCACTGCAAGCATCGCAAGTACTGATACAGTTGGCACATCTTCAGCTAAACCATATGTGCCTGCCGGAATTGTGTCTTCAGTGTAATATGGATATTTTTCAATTAACGCTTTTGCTTTTTCTGGATCCACTGGAACAATCACCACATCCGCTTGTGCACTTAACGCTTCTACAGCGGCTGTAGGGTAACCTGCAGTAATGAATGCCGCATCGATTTGTCCAGCTTGTAAACCGTCTACAGATTCACCGAAGTCTAAGTTTTGCGCTTGGATATCATCCATTGTTAAACCGTGCACTTCCAACAATTGTTCAGCGTTTGCGTAAGTACCGGAACCTGGGGCTCCGACAGAAACTTTTTTACCTTTTAAATCTTCGAAAGATTTGATGCCTGTTTTGGCTGTTGTTACAAGATGAACCGTTTCTGGATATAGGGCACCGATCGCCGCTAAATCATCCATTGGTTCTCCGTCAAACATCATTAGACCGTTTTTCGCATAGTAAGCAATGTCTGTTTGAACGAAAGCGATTTCAGCATCGCCCGCTTTTAATGCATTGATGTTTGCAGCAGATGCTTGTGAAACTTCCGCAGTTGTTTTAATTCCAGTTTCTTTTGAAATCAATTCCGCAAATGTACCACCCAATGCATAGTAAGTACCTTGTGTACCGCCCGTAACCATGCTTAAGAACTTGATGTCAGATGATGATGTATTGTTATCCCCATTTGTTGAACCTTCATCTGTGCCGGAATTGTCTTCTTTTCCTCCACAGGCAGCAAGTAGCATCAGCAGCATAATGCTAATGACTGTCAAAAATAAAAACTTTTTGCTTTTCAAACAAATCCCCTCCTCTTTGTTTCCACAAAAATGTGTATTAACACAGTACAATTGTAACTATTACAATTTACTCATGTCAAATCTTTTTTATAGAATAATAGAACATAAAGTAGTAAATACTATTTTCAAAATAGAATTTTTATTGTCGCGTCAATGTTTCCTAGGCATCCAAAATTGTTATATTACATATAATTTTTAAATTTTCTAAATAATAATATTATTCTTTCTTTTTGTAGAAAAATATTGGGTTGTCACTCCCTATGAGCAACAACCCAAAAAATAATACTATTTTGACTCTATTACCCCACAAGCAATTCGCGCACCGGAATTTCCCGAAGGATCCGTTTTATAATCATCAGGAGCTTCATGCAAAATCACGGAACTTCCGTCTTCATCAAATAATGAATGTTCTTTTCCTTTTTCCAATGTAATATTTCTGTCAATGAACACTACATCGACTTTGCCATTCTCATCAGCCTTCACATTCAGCAAATCCCCCGCATGGAAGCCCTTTGGATTTTTAAACCCATGTTCTTTCCCACCGGGATTAAAATGGCCCCCTGCCGATTCAAAAGTCGGCTTTTCGCACTTTCCGACTTCATGGATGTGGAAACCATGTTCCCCTTCCGGCACATTTTCCAATTTCAAATGGATTCTCACACCTTCTTTCGATTCTGTAAACTCGACAACCCCCAATTCACTTCCTTCACTGTTGATCATGGTCGCTTGGGCTGATAAAGCGGCTTCGGCATTTGCCGGTATTTGTTCCGTTTCATCATCAGTTGCCGTTCCAAACCAACCGCATCCTCCCAATAGGAGCAAACTGATCGGCAAACCGGCCATAAATATTTTTTTCATGTTTCTCCCTCCTCCTAGAAAAGCTTTGACAACGAATTGGACAAATATTCAAAAACGGATGTGAATGTCGAACGATTGTCCGATATTAATCTAAAGGAGGGATTTCCATGGATATCAATTCCATTATGTCCAGTCAGTTGGCATCGCTCCAACATACGGTGCAACTGAGCATTTTGGATAAATCGCTGAATATGGGAGCGACAGGTGTAATCGAAATGTTGGATAAATCAACTCAAAACCAACCACCAATGAATCATCCATATAAAGGAAACATTATTGATATTTCAGTATAATAAAAATTTAGTGAAAACATCCCCATTATTCAAATTGGATCGCAAGTTGTTCCAAAAAATAAAAAAGCGAATTGGAAAACACACCGTTTTCTCAATTCGCTTTTCTTTATAAAGTGCCCTTCGCAACGCACACAATATTATAATACTATAAAAGTACCTTTTCTTACAGTTCATCATATGTATAATATTACAATCTTTTCAAAACTTCATAAAATTGAGAACCCGATGAGCTTTTTACCACAGCATCGGTTTATCCACCATTAACCAAAGCATAATCAATAATAAGAGAATATATTTCCATGTTGCTTTCCTCAATTTTGCAACAAACTCTTCTTTCCGATACCCGCTTGTTCCAAAGGTTTGCAGAGTCGGTTTGAAGGCCCTTGCCAAAAACACAATGGAAAGGAACATGACGGCCAAGGTTAAAACAATCCATGAATCTTTCCAAGTCCATCCGCTGATTATGACAAGAATCGCACCTGAGAGCACTAGGACGTGTCCGGCATGCTTGACTGTGGTAATAGCCACTTGGAAGGATCTCACATAACCGACCATTTCATTTTCATCGGCGGACTCCATTTTCTTTGTCAACGGAATTAATGTAACCAACGGGCCTATGGAAACCACCGCACTCAAAATATGAATGAATAAAAAAAACGTATGCAACATATCCATCACATCCATTTCGTCTTCCTGCTTCTTAGTATAACATGTATTTCAGATACTTTATTTATAAAATTCGTGACAATTCTCTTTTATGTTGCATTATTTGTGTAAAAGATGCCCCTTTGGATAGAATATGGTGTATATTTATACAAAACATCAATTGATGGGAGTGTTGGCAATAGGCATCCATAAATTTTTTACCAGCTTAAATGATTTGGAACGTATTTTTCGGGCGCCGGGACGTTTTAAATTCGAAGAACATAATGTGGCCGCCCATTCATGGAAAGTTTCCCAATACGCTTTGTTTTTTGGAACTTTGGAAGAAATGCACGGGGCAAAAGTCAATTGGAAGTCCCTTTATGAAAAAACCATCAATCACGACTTTGCCGAAGTGTTCATTGGAGATATTAAAACACCGGTCAAACATGCCAGTGAAGAATTGAAACAGATGCTTGCCCATGTGGAAGAAAAAATGATGGAAAAATTTATAAAAGAAGAGATTCCAGCTGAATTTCAAGAAATTTTCTTCGAGCGGATGAAGGAAGGAAAAGATGGGACATTGGAAGGCCGTCTGCTGGAATTTGCGGATAAGCTCGATCAATTTTATGAATCCTTTGCCGAGCTGAAGCGGGGCAATACAGATAAAGAATTTATCATTATGTATCAACAAGCATTAACGAAACTTCTTCAAATGCCTTTGAAAGTAAGTGTCCGTTATTTCCGGAATGAAATTTTGAAGGACGTCATGAAAGAAGATACGCAAATTGACGTCGCCAAATTGACCAATGAAATATTGGACAAAATAAAGCCTCAGGATTGATTTGGTTAAATCGAATGAGGCTTTTATTTTTGCTTGCAAAAAATACCTCCAACGCTTTTTATATTAAATAATTGACTTTTTTATTAAAAGATACTTACTTGCGGCAAGCTACATATTCCATTACTATTACATTAAAGCTGCGTTGTACGTACACATATTAAGTTTTAACCTTTGAACTGTAAAAGGGAGTTTTAGATCGAAGATGGAATGGCGGGCGTCACACTGCGGTGAATGACGATAGACAGGAAATCTTCTGCGAACACCCACCTGGTGGAGTCGTGGTTTTAAAACTTTCTATTAATATTACGGCAAGGCGGCTTTCACTGCAAACATTGGTAAAACAATGGTTTGTAAAAAAGCTCTCTGTTCAGGAGAGCTTTTTTATTTTGGCATTCAACGGTCTTTCATGCCCCCACATACCGTTGATAAATCCTTTTCGCCTTTTCTTCCTCTTTCGTTCCATGGATCAATGCCCTGCCATCTTGAAAAAGAACCATTTGGACATCTTCCACCTGGAAGGACATTAAGTAAGGGGTCACTTTTAAGTTTTTAACGATTGTATGGAGCCTTTTTGAAATCCTTTCTAATGAAAATTGCTGCGTTTGCTGCGGACGAATCTGCACGGTATTTCTGCCGCACAACACCGCGGTTTTTAAACCCGTCCCCTTCCTCAAATATGGGAATGAGGGATTTCCCCCGCACGAAGGGCAATCCGCCCTCTTTAATGATGATACATCGATGATCGAGTGTTCCCTTTTCCATACATCAAAGGAAACCAATTCTTTGGACACTTCTCCGCTCACCAGATATTTCAAAGCCTCGGCTGTTTGATAGGATGCAACCATTTGCACTGCCGGACTGATCACCCCGACGGTATCGCAAGTTAAACCCTCGGAAGGAAGCGTTTGGAGCAAACAATGATAACATGGTGTTTGTTTTGGCACAATGGAAACGGTCATTCCATAACTTCTTACCACTGCCCCGTGAATCCAGGGAATGCCATGTTTCATTGCCATATCATTGATGACAAATCTCGTTTCAAAATTATCTGTCCCATCCATGATGAGATCGGCATCTTTCACTATTTCTTCTGAATCAATATAGAAGTCTCCAACAATCCCTTTAATATCAATCGTTGAATTGATTACTTGTAAATGGTTTTGTGCCGCAATGGCCTTTGGGATGTTCCGTTTTGCATCCTCTTCCGTATAAAGTTGCTGCCGGCCGAGATTCGTCCAATCAACGTAATCCCGGTCGATAATGGTGATTTTCCCGATGCCCGCCCGTGCCAACATCTCCGCATTGGCACAACCTAACGCTCCTGCCCCGACAATTAGCACATGGCTTTCCAATAATTTCTTCTGTCCTTCCTCACCAATAGGGGAAAACAACCGTTGCCGGGAATACCGTTCCATTAGGAAAGAAGCATCCCTTCTATTGGACTGGAGGCAACAGCATACCGTTTTTTCGGAATTCTGCCAGCTTCATATCCAAGTCTTCCCGCTTCGATGGCCAGCTTCATGGCCTTTGCCATTTTCACCGGATCTTTTGCCCCGGACACCGCTGAATTCAATAAGATGCCATCTGCCCCCAACTCCATCGCAATGGCACAATCCGCAGGCGAGCCGATTCCCGCATCCACTATGACCGGAATACCCGCCTGCTCAATGATGAGGGAGAGATTCAGCGGATTCACAATCCCTTGCCCTGAACCAATGGGTGAAGCGCCCGGCATGATGGCATGCACCCCCAATTCTTCGAGTCTCTTCGCTAAGACTACATCATCGGAAGTATAAGGAAGGACAATGAAACCTTCTTCCAATAACATTTCTGAAGCTTTTAGTGTTTCAACCGGATCCGGAAGAAGGGTTTTATCATCCCCAATGACTTCCACTTTCACCATGTCGCACAGTCCTGATGCTTTGGCGAGTCTTGCGATCCTCACCGCTTCTTCCGCCGTTTTTGCCCCGGCAGTATTCGGCAGGAGGGTATATTTTGAAAGATCGAGCATTTCCAGAAAATTCGGCTGTGACGGTTCATAAATATTCATTCTTCTTACGGCAAAAGTCAAAATTTCCGCTCCGGATGCTTCCACCGCTTCCTTTTGGACCTCAAAATTCGGGAACTTCCCTGTACCTAGCAATAATCTTGATTGGAATACTTTATCTGCAATTTTTAACATGTTTATCCCCCTCCAACAAAATGGACGATTTCGATTTTGTCGCCATCATTTACCGGCTGTTTGTCATATTGCTCTTTCAGTATAATTTTTCCATTCTGTTCAACAACGACAATCCGTCCTTGCAATTGAAAAGACTTCAGCAAATCTGCCACATTTTTCACATTGTTATCCACTTCCGTCTTCTGTCCATTGATATAAAGTTGCAACGTCATCCCCCTTCCCCTTTGACACTTGTTTTAAACGGGTTGCCGCTTCTTTTGGGTGTTTCGATGAGAAAATGTAAGACATCACTGCAATGCCGCGCACTTTTTTCTCCAGCACTTTTCCGGCATTCTCAGGAGTAATTCCGCCGATGGCAATCACTGGAATCTTTACATGTTCAACAATTACACCAAGGGCACCCGTTCCTCTTCCCATTAATCCCTTTTTGCTGTCCGTTTCAAAAACATGGCCGAATAAACAGTAATCAGCTCCTGCTTCTTCCGCTCTTTCCGCTTCTTCAAGGGAATGGATGCTGACCCCCACTTTCATATGTGGAAATGCCGTTTTGACCTTTTCTACCGGAAGCCCCTTCCCTGGCAGATGCACATTCGGAATTCCAGTCACAAGAGCAATATCCAGCCGGTCATTGATGACAAGCTTTTCTTTCGGCACCCCTGCCTTTAGTAACTCCTCTACTAGAGCAACAATCTCATGGGGCGATTTATTTTTTTCGCGTATATGAATGTAATCCACAACAGCAGAAACCGATGTAATGATTTCCTTCAACTCTTCATTTGTCTTTTTCCCATCGGTGATTATGTGCAGTTCCAACCAAACGACTTCCCTTCGCAAAAAATTATGCAGTCACCTGTTCATCCATCGGCCACATTTGTTGATGATAAGCCATATCCCAGAACATGTATTCAAATCGGGTCGTATTTAAAAAGATTTCTTCCAGCCGCTGAAGTTCGGATTCCGGCTTCCCTTCCGCCAATTGATTGAGCAAATCGAGATTCCATTGCGCAGACTGGCCAAACTCTTCTGAACTGTACGTTTTTACCCAATCGCCGTATAATTCATGATTTTTTGCCCCCGGGATTTCAGCCAATTCACATCCAATCTCCCAATAGCTCCATGCACAAGCCAAATGGGCAGCCGCCAATTCGGCGATGGAGCCGTTTTGGGCAACCGCCAACATGTAGTGGGTGTAAGCAAGGGTTACCGGGGAAGGTTTTGCCTCTTCCAACTCTTTTTCCGTGATTCCAAAACGGCTGGCATATTTTCTGTGCAACGCCATTTCCTCATTCATCGTGTAATAAAGCAGGTTGGCAAACACCGTCATCACTTCGAGATTTGGCGCTTTCACAGCACCTAATGCAAACAATTTGGAATAATCGATTAAGTATAAATAATCTTGTATCATGTAAAAACGGAACTTGTCAGGATCCAGTGTTCCTGTTCCCAACTCTTTCACAAAAGGATGTTCATGATTTTTTCTCCAAACGGTATGATACTTTTCAAAAAGTCGATCTGTGAATTGCATTCCTATCCCCCATCTTTTTTTGTTCATGAAAAAAAGCCACTTCCTGAAAGAAGTGGCTTGAAAACCCGAAATCGGCAAACTGTAAAAAAACATAAAAAGACAATACGAGTCCCAGCAACCACTTCCCTTCGCTAGCATTACCTAGTGCAGGTTCAAAGGGTTGAGGCAATGCCTCTCTCAGCTAAAACTAGCACCCCTAGTGATTGGATAATGCACTATGAAATTACAATCATTGTGACATGGGCAAGAAAATATTTCAATAGGATAAAATGGATAATTTATTTGGAATTTTTTTCAAGACTTTGCGACTTTGGATAAATCCAAGGAGATGCTGGAGGACTTGCATTTTCAACAGATCCCTTGCGGCTTTTATCAAAATGTTCTCGCAACAAAAAAGTTGCCCTAGCGAATGGCACGCTAAAGCAACCTTATTATTTGCGTTCCTGCTTCGTCTGCTTTTCCCATTGCAAAAGATGCGGATACGGGTCAAAAGCCCATTCAGTCCGACCGTTGAATTTATACATGCCATAATGCAAATGCGGAGGGAATTTGCCGCTCGTTCCTTCCTTCCCATATCCCGAACTTCCAACACCGCCAAGAATGGTTCCAGGCTCCACGATGTCGCCCACCTTCAACTCTTTATTGAAATACGCCAAATGAGCATAATAATGATAAGTATTATGATGATCCCGGATGCCGACCCGCCAACCGCCAAATTGGTTCCAACCCATTACTTCAACAACGCCATAAGACGTAGATAAAACCGGTGTGCCATAACCGGCAAAAATATCCGTTCCTTCATGGATTCGTCTTCCGCCCCATCCCCTGCTGGCACCCCAAGTCCCTTTATAACTGTAATTGTATCCACGGACCGGGAGGGGAAAAATATGCTTGTCCAGCTGAATTGTATTGAAATGTTTATAAAGCGTTTGAATGGTTATAATTTGATTGATGATTTTTTCATCTTTGTAATATTCCCATAAAGCCGTTTTAAAATCTTCTTCCGATGGGCCAAATTTCCCTAAATAGGTGGCCATCGTAAATAAAATATCTTGGTCATCATTCCGATCGGCTTTGCCATCGCCGTTCCCATCAAGACCCTTGCCGCCAAAATACTGAATGGTAAACGGCGTAGTGTCATCTGTGTCAGGATTCAGTTCACCTGCCCAGAATTCATGGGAAAAATGAATGGCGATGGCGCTTTCCCGCTTTGGAATATCCTTTCGCACTTCCTGAATATTCCGTTCATATTGATCGACAGCCGCCAAACGATACCAGGGAACAAATGGCGTTTCATAGCTTTTATACAAATTCATCCGCTCATTGTACACATCTTCCTTATGTTCGCTTGCGTTTGCAAAAGAGGAAAAGGCCGTTAAACATGCAAGCACAAGAACCAAGGAGAGAATTATTTTTCGGACCAAAATCAATCCTCCTTTCCCCCTTAGAATATCCCGTTTTTTTCAAACCATGAGTCCTTTATGGGATGAAAAATTTTTATTAAATGCAAAGATTTTTTTACATAAAAAACGGGGCTGGGACAAAACTAGCTTCAAAATAGGAAAAAGGAGAATTTGAGTTGGCTCAAATTCTCCTTTTTCCATTTATCCCCATTATTTTTTGTTAGTTGATCTTTGTTGGCCGTGTATTTTCGTAAATTCACGGCCATTAAGGCAATGCCCATTTCATTTTCCACTTTCGATTTTCCTCGAACGGAAAATCGAGTGAAACGCAAATTAGCCTTCAAGAATCCAAAAACTGGTTCTACGTCTATTTTACGTTGACGGAAAATAGAACCAGCTTTTTCTTCTGAAAGCTTCGCTCTTACATATTCTTTTTGTTGTTCCCATTTTTCATTCACCATGACCTTTCGGTGATTGCCTTCCTTTGCTTTTGTGCATGATGAACGAAATGGACATCCTGAACAGTTTTCACATTCATAGATTTTCAATTCTCGTTTGAAACCAGTCTTATCTGTACGTACAGAACGATAACGGAAGGTTACTCGCTGCTGATTTGGACAAATGTAGGTATCACTTTCTTCGTCGTACATCCAATTGTCTGGATGAAATGGATTTTGTTTATATTTCTTCTTTTGTTCTTTCTCATACATGGTATATGGAATGAGTGCCTCACATTTTCGATTCGAAAGGATGTCTTCATAGTTTTGTTCACTACCATAACCAGCATCTGCGACAATATACTTTGGCAACGGAAAATAATCCTTTTCTATCTTATTCAAGAACGGAATTAATGTACGTGTATCAGTAGGATTTGGAAAGATGCTATAAGCTAGTGCGTATTGACCTTCTGTTGCGATTTGTACGTTGTATCCAGCTTTCAATTGACCGTTTTTCATATAGTCGTCTTTCATTCGCATGAACGTCGCATCTAAGTCTGTTTTGGAATAACTATTCCGTTCACCCAAGATTTCGAAGTCTTTTTGATACTTTTGTTTACGTAAAATCAAGTCAATCAACTGTTTGTACACTCGCTTCGGATATTTCCGTTCGCTTCTTAATGCTTTTCGTTCTGTGGCATCGGGCGATGTTTCTATCTTTTGGTCATATTCCTTAATGACTTCATCGACTTGTTGCACCATTTGAGCGAGTTCTTCAACGGACAGTTCTCCCTCATTTTCCCGCTCCATTTCAGGGATGATTTCTTTTTCTAATAGTTCGTTGTATAACTGATTGGACTTTTCAATTAAGTTTTGGTTGTATTTTTCAATGGATTTCTTCCATACGAAAGTAAATTTATTGGCATTCGCTTCAATCTTCGTACCATCGATAAAAATGGCTTCTTGATCGATTAACTTTTCTTCCACCAGTTGGCAACGGAATTGGACAAAACATTGACGAATTAATTCTTTTACTTCCGGATGCACACGAAAACGATTGATCGTCCGATAACTTGGTTCATATCCTTGTGCCAACCACATCATTCGTATACTGTCCTTTAATAGCGCTTCAATTTTTCGACCTGAAAAGACAGACTGCGAATAGGCACACAAAATAATTTTTAGCATCATGCGTGGATGATAAGCAGGACAACCTGTATTTCGAAGAAACGGCTGGAAGGCTTCATCTGGAATACTTTCAACTAAATGGTGAATGTGGAAGGCAATATCATTTTCTTGTAATTTTATTTCTAAATCTAGAGGCAAAACTAATTGATTCATGTTATAATATTTGAACATAAGGACCCTTCTTTCTGTTAGTTTTGGTGGTAACTTAATTTTAACAGAAGAGGTCCTTATTTTTTATTGAAAAAATGAAGAACAGCTCATGAAATTTCATTCCAAAATTTCATGAGCTGTTTCCATTTTAGAGGGGGTTTTGTCCCAGCCTCATAATGGAATTCCCCACCTATATATTCAGAGTAAATCTGTTTGTTTTGTAGTAAATATTATGATATGATACCATTTATCATACTATTTATATTTGGGGGAGTCATAAATGCAATCATTGCAATCCGTAGAACAATTTCATGAACTGAAAAACGAAGAGCGCATCATATTTGTGTTTTCTGCAGATTGGTGCAAAGACTGCGTATTTATTAAACCGTTTCTTCCTGCCATCGAAGAAAAATATGCTCAATATACTTTTGTAAAAGTAGATCGGGATGAATTTATTGATTTATGCGGTGAACTGGACGTTTTTGGAATTCCAAGTTTCATTGCCTACAATAAAGGGGAAGAAATTGGCCGTTTCGTTAGCCGGGACAGAAAAACGCAAGAGGAAATTGAAAACTTTATTGATGGGTTACCTCTTTAAGGTTTTACATAACCAATCCCACGGAATAGCAATATATGGCTTTCTGTGGGATATTTTTTTCTTATATACCATAAGCGTCACTGAACCTCATTCATTATTGTTATTGCACATCCACTATGCAAACCGCAAATCCGGCAATCAGGAAATTCCCTTCCCATTTTTCAACAATAAGAAAACCCCATTCAATAAAAAAATGGCCTCCAGTTTCCTAGTGAGCCATTTAGTAGGGAAAATCATCCATTAACCTTTCACGTTTTCAATTACCGTACGTGCAGGATTTTTTAATCCTAAATTCTCGCGTAAAGTTGTTCCTTCATATTCAGTCCGGAATAAGCCTCTGCGTTGCAATTCCGGAATAACCAAGTCAACAATATCGTTAAGTCCATCCGGGAAAGTCGGCGCCATCACATTGAATCCATCTGCGGCTCCCTGCTCAAACCATTCTTGCAATTGATCGGCAATTTGCTCCGGTGTACCAACAATTTCACGATGTCCGCGGGCCCCTGCGATAAATTCGTATAGCTCACGAATGGTTTTTAAATTTTCGCGTTTGGCGATATTTCGCACAATGTTCGCACGGATGCGCGGATTTGTCTTATCTTCCCCATCGAAATGTTCCGGAAGTGGATCATCGATATGATAACGTGTTAAATCCGCTCCGAAGAAATGGGATAAATACTTTAACCCGGCCTTTGGATGAATATATTGATCCAATTCTTTCCGTTTTGCAACCGCTTCTTCTTCCGTTTTTGCTACCGTAATATAGACACCCGGCATAATTAGCAAGTCTTCCGGATTTCGTCCGTATTTTGCCAAACGTCCTTTCAGATCACGGTAAAAAGCCTGTGCTTCTTCTAACGTTTGCCACGCTGTAAAAACGACATCCGCTGTACGGGCTGCCAACTCTTTCCCCGCTTCGGAGGAACCCGCCTGGACGATGACCGGGTGCCCTTGTGGAGATGTCGGTGCATCCAGCGTTCCCCGCACTTTGAACCACTTGCCTTCGTGATTTACAGGTTGAACTTTCGATAAATCAAGATATCTTCCTGATTCCTTGTCAATGACAAGTGCATCTTTATCAATGGATAACCACAGCTTTTTCACCACATCTACAAACTCTTCCGCACGTTCATAACGCTCTGCATGAGCCAAATGTTTATCTCTTCCGAAAAGTGGGGCTTCCCTTTCACTGTTAGATGTAACCACATTCCATGCAGCGCGCCCTTTTGACAAATGATCCAAGCCGATAAATTTCCGCGCTAATTGGAATGGCTCATTATACGATGTTGTGACCGTCGCCACTAAACCGATTTTCTTTGTCACAGCAGCCAAGGCGGATTGGATGATAATTGGATCCAATTTAATGCCTGATGGTGAATATTCCTCCAACTCCTGACCAAAACCGTCCGCAAAGAAAATGGTGTCAAACTTGCCACGCTCAGCGATTTTCGCCAGTTCCACGAAATAATCCAAATCCAGTGTACGTTCCGGCTGCGTTGAAGGATGACGCCAGCTTGCGAAATGATGGCCTGGTACATTAAAGAATGCTCCTAATTTTAATTGTCTTTTGCTCATTCCAATCTCTCCTTTTTTTATTTATTTTAAAAGGCTACCATTCCTTTTTTACGAAGGAATAGTAGCCTCTAGTTAACTAGTAAGCTCGTGTAAAATGAAAGCAATAACTAAGGCGGTGAAAACACCTTAATTGATGTGACATACCGTTTACACGGGATGTAACCGCATCTGCTCCTTTGAATGCGGCTATTTTTACCTTTTTTATTTATCTTCCAATATAGGAATGATTTCTTTGTTTCCATAAATCTTATAGTAAATCGGTATACAAATTAGTCCAATGCAGGACGCCATGGTATATAACATCCGGAAGCCGATGCCTTCTATTATATGGCCTAAAAGATAGGGGCCTAAACCGAAACCTAAATCCATAAATATAAAGTACGTTGCTGTCGCCAGACCCAAACGGTCAGGATCCGCATTTTTCACTGCAATCAACTGCGCGGCCGAATTGATGTTGCCAAAACCTAATCCCATACAAGCAGCCGCTATTAGAATCATCCAATCGGCTGTTGATTGGCTGTAAATAAACATCCCGGTCGCAAACAGTAACATACAGGGGTATACAACAATATTCGTTCCCCGTGCGTCCATGATTTTTCCTGTAAATGGTCTTGAACAAAGGATACATAAGGAATGGATGAGGAAGAAATAACTGGCTGCCTTAATCAATCCCGTTTCTTTTCCGTATAACATTAAATAGGAAGTCACGCTGGAAAAACAAAAACCGAACAACATAATCAACAAAGAAATTGGAATTGCCTGTTTATCGATATAATTGGAGATATTCCAGATTTTCGGCTTTCCGTCCACTGCCGCTTTCTCCATATTTGGCACTTGTAATCCCGCCAGTTTGATAATGAACATGCAAATCAATACGGTCACTATATTTAAAGCAAACATCCATTGAAATCCATTATTTAAATGGTTTAACATCATCCCAACAAATGGACCGATCGCTGAACTGAGAACATGGCTTAAGCTAAAGTAGCTGATTCCTTCTCCCTTCCTGGCGGCAGGTACAATCCGAACGCAAATGGTGCTTGCCGTTGTACTGACAACTCCCACTGTAAAACCATGCAAAATACGGATAAGCAATAATGTCGCAACACTATACGCAAGAAAGTAGCCCAACGATACTAACACGATTCCAAGCAACCCGAAAATGAGTACTTGCAGCAAGCCGAACCGCTCTACCAGCTTTCCCAATGCCAACCTTCCTACCAGACACCCAAGGACAAAAATACTTGCTACCAGTCCAGCGGTGCTGACCTTTGCACCGTATGTTTCGACTGCGTAATTTGACATTGTGACCATCAATAAAAAATACATCATGGTCAATAGAAAATTGACTAAGGAAATAATGATAAATTCCTTTGTCCAAAGCTTTTGATCCAACTTTCCGCACTCCCTTTTCCAATAACCCCCACATTGGAATGGGGGTTTATCGGAAAAATTCATATCTAGTGTAAAGATAAAAGATTATCGCGAACTTCTCATGTTCTTCTTTTCCGGTACATATTTCATTCTATTGTTTCGCAAAAGGATTGAACTCATTTGTGTATAAATCCTCTAATTTCACTTGCCCTTCTTTCAACTCTCCGTTTTGCACTAACCAATCAATCCAAATTTGGAATTCTTTCTCCGCAATTACTCCGCCTTTTTCCGCTATCCCTGTGCTTTTCCAATATTTCAGATTTTCTGTCGGTTCATTGCCTTCACGGGATGAAACGATTTCTTCCAATTTCGCAACGACTTCCTCCTGTGGAGTTGTTCTTGCCCATTCAATCGCCTTTGCCACACCTTCCACAAAAGTTTTCACTGTGTCCGGATTTTCTTCAATATATTTTTCTGTAAAGAAATAAGCTCCTGCTGTAAATTCGCCAAATAGATCAATATCTTTTAAAACAGGGCGAATACCGCCATTTTCCATCGCCTTATCTTTTGAAATGCCACTAAGTTGCACAACGTCAATTTGGCCAGCCCGTAAAATTTGTTCCGCACTTGCCATTGGGACAACAACCAATTCAACTTTTTTGATTTCATCTTCCGTTAATCCGTTATCACGCAAAAACTGTTTGATTGCAAATTCCGCATGGGCCCCTAACGTATTAACGCCAATCTTTTTTCCAATTAAATCTTTTGCTGTTTTAATGTCACTATCTTCCAAAGTATAAAAACCCATGAAGGTATTTTCATCACTTCCGTACGAACCAATGACAGATTTAATTTTTACACCTTGGGCATAAGACTTAATGATCGCTCCGTTAAATGCTGAACCAAAGTCGATTTCACCCGTTGCAGTTAACTGAATGTTTTCAGGGCCTCCTGTCGAGTCACTGACCCTGTCTAATTTAAGATCCCCTAAATATCCTAATGCTTCCGCCAATTCCGGATATGATACAGTGCCAGGTGATCCCGTATATTGCAAGACTTTATCTTGGCCGTTTGATCCTTTATCATCACCGCTTGCTCCCGCTGTTTTTTCCGAATCACTGCCACATGCTGTTAAAATCGTTAATGATAATCCTAAAGCCAGTAATAATAACAAAAGCTTTTTCATTCTTTTACTCACCTTTCTATTCCAGTTATGGCGCTATTCACAACTAAATTTACAAATTTAATTGGTATTAAATTTATTGTTTCCAACTGGAAAAATATCGCTCCGCACTTGAAAGTCCATAGTTAATTAATAATCCCAACAAGGAGATTGTCAAAATACCGGCATACATTTCCGCGATTAGGAAGTTGTACTGGGCATACGTAATAAAATAACCCAGTCCAGCTTTTGCACCCACCATTTCGGCCGCAATCAACACTAAAATCGCTCCTGTACCCGCCATGCGGATTCCTGTAAAAATTGTCGGTACAGATGCGGGTAAAATCACCTTATAAAACAATTTAAAAGATGAGATATTCATCGAACGTGCTGATTTAATTAATAATGGATCCACATTTTTCACGGCAGAAATCGTATTTAATAATACCGGCCATGTACAAGCAAATAAGACAATGGCAATTTTGGACACTTCACCGATTCCTAAAATTAAAATAAATACCGGCAGTAATGCCAATGCCGCTGTATTGCGGAACAATTCCAAAATCGGTGTGAATAAATCCCGCGCCAAC
This sequence comes from Ureibacillus sp. FSL W7-1570, assembly GCF_038593265.1. Classification (GTDB taxonomy): domain Bacteria; phylum Bacillota; class Bacilli; order Bacillales_A; family Planococcaceae; genus Ureibacillus; species Ureibacillus suwonensis. The sequence continues at coordinate 2,607,848 of NZ_CP151979.1, read as the reverse complement.
GGATACCAACCGATCAATAATCCCAAAGGAATGGCCACTGCTAATGCCAGGATAAAACCGAATAATGAACGCAAAATGCTTGCTTCAAAGTGTCTCCACAATTCTCCCGTCACCAGCAAGTCCCACCAGGCACGTACCACCTCCGAAAATGGCGGTAAAAATGTTTTTTCGACAAGTCCGTACTGCGGCGCAATTTCCCATAACAAGACAAATAATATGAGTACAATGGATTTTTTAAAGGCTTTTCCCAAAAATGATGTTGAATGGGCTGACGCCTTTTGTATTTTCCCTTTCCCATCCAGTTGCACCGGTTTGTCAAATGATACCATTTACATAACCCCTTTCTTTTAAATATGTGCCCCTATAAATTCCGGCTCATGCAACAGATTCCATACCTCATGCCGTTTCTCCACAAATACCGGATTCGACTTAATATCCGCATCCTCCAAACGATGTTTTAGCGGAATATCCACGATCTTTTTCACCGTGCCCGGGTTCGCTGTCAGTACAACCACCCTTTCCCCTAAATAAACCGCTTCATCAATTCCATGGGTAACAAATATAATTGTTTTTCCTGTTTTTTGCCAAATCCGCAGCAACTCACTTTGCAATGTTTCCCGGGTTTGGGCATCCAGTGCGGCAAACGGTTCATCCATTAAAAGCACATCCGGGTCAAATGCCAAACTCCGTGCAATGGCTATCCGCTGTTTCATCCCACCGGAGAGTTCATGGGGATATCGGTCGGCAAACTTTTTTAATCCTACCAAATCCAAATAATATTCCGACCGCTCTTTCCATTCACTTCTTGGAATCCCTTTTGCCTCCAACCCGAACTCTATATTGCCCCGCGCGGTTTTCCAAGGAAACAACGCATATTGTTGAAACACAATTCCTCTATCCAACCCTGGACCCGTGATTTCACGGCCATCAATCAAAAGGCGCCCTTTCGTAGGCCGGGTTAAACCAGTCAACAAATCAAGCAACGTGGACTTCCCGCATCCGCTCGGACCCACTAATGTTATGAACTCCCCTTCTTTTACGGAAAAGTCGATATCCCGAATGGCGGTAAATTCCCGTTGTGCGCCTTTTTTCTTTTCATCCCGAATTAAAAAGGTTTTCGTGACCTTTTCGAATCTGATTTTATCCATTGCTTACCTCCTTAAAAAACATTTATCAATATATTCACTATATTTATAGTGCATAATGCTGGGTCGTCCCTCCATAATCGACTGATCTGTATGTTTCTTAAGAGGGACTACTTGGTTCTTCCAGCAAATTAATTTGCAGTTGAATGATGCCCTCAACGAAAGGCAACCTGGACCATTTAGGATAAACATTTTTTTAAACCGAAGGCTCCACTACCCATCACCTAAGATAAAGGAGCCTCCAATGAATTCAGAGGGGGTTACTATTGTGTAATTTTTGATCGGATAAACGGATTGACAGGTCGTTTCAAGCCAAGATTTTCTCGCAATGTTGTGCCTTTATATTCCGTTTTGAAGATGCCCCGGCGCTGCAATTCCGGAATGACAAGCTCAACGATATCTTTAAAGCCTTCCGGGAATGTTGGCGGCATGATATTAAAGCCGTCCGCCGCTTCGTTTTCAAACCATTCTTGCAATTGATCCGCCACTTGCTCCGGTGTCCCCACAATTTCACGATGACCGCGGGCGCCTGCAATATTGTTATATAATTCACGCAACGTTTTTAGCCCTTTTCTTTCGACAATGCCCTTGACGATATTCGTCCGAATGTTTGGATTTGTACGATCACGTTGTTGACCTTCGAAATCCGGAATTGGTCCATCAAAGTCATAATCCGATAAATCAAATCCAACATAATTGGATAAATATGCTAATCCTACATCCGGCGTAATATAGTTGTTCAATTGTTCATGTTTTGCTTTCGCTTCTTCTTCTGTTTTCGCTACTATAATAAAAGCACCCGGCATAATTTTTAAGTCTTCCGGATCGCGGCCGTATTTTGCCAACCGGCCTTTGACATCACGATAAAACTTTTGCGCATCCTCCAGTGTCTGCCATGCGGTGAAAATTACTTCCGCCGTTTTTGCGGCCAATTCTTTTCCCGCCTCCGACGAACCTGCTTGCACAATGACCGGATGTCCTTGCGGTGTAGAAGGTGCATCCAATGTACCTTTCACTTTAAAGAATTTTCCTTCATGGTTCACTTCCGTCACTTTATCCAAGTCATAATAGCGGCCACTTTCCTTATCGATAATGAGTGCCTCTTGATCAATGGAGAACCATAGCTTTTTCACCACTTCCACAAATTCATTGGCCCGTTCATAACGCTCTGCATGGGCATAATGCTCATCGCGGCCAAATAACAATGCTTCCCGTTCATTTGCGGATGTCACCACATTCCAAGCCGCACGACCGTTTGATAAATGATCAATCGCCGCAAATTTACGGGCTACGTGGAATGGATCATTATAAGACGTTGTCAATGTGGCCGTTAAACCGATATGTTTCGTCACCGCCGCCAACGCAGAAATGATCACAACGGGGTCCAACTTTAAACCGGAGTGGGCATTCTCCAAAATCGGTTGCCCAAAAACATCCGCAAAAAATAAGTTATCAAACTTGCCTTGTTCAGCAATTTGGGCAATTTCCGTCAAATAGGATAAATCTGTGATTTTTCTTACCTCTGTTTTCGGATCTCTCCAACTTGCCACATGATGGCCTGGCAAATTAACGAATGCGCCTAATGCCAATTGTCTTTTTGTCATATCTAATCACTCCTATTAATTTAGTTGTATTTAATGCGATATTTTTATGAGGATTGTATCCATTTGTATACCAATCCCCGGCTATTTTCCTTTTGAAGAAAAAGCCCCAACAGTAGACTTGCCAAAATAGAATAATAACTTTATAAGGACAAGTGTTGGCACTTTTCCGTTTTACAACCACCAAAAACAAATTACCCCAATCAATTTACTCTGTTTATAATTCAAAATTTCCAGTAATTCACTTTTCATCTTCGTCTAGATCATGAAACACTCCATACTGCATTGATCACTCAATGATCCCCACCTCCGAATCAAAACAAAAAGCTCCCTTATCAACACATTGATAAAGGAGCCTCTAATTGGTTTAGTTGGCTTATTATTATTATTATTATTGAATTTGATATTTATCATAAATAAAAGGCTTCACATTGTCAACTATATTTTTATATTTCTATAAAATTAATTGGAATTATAAACTTTTGATGATTTTTCTTACCCGTCTTTGATTTTCCCAGAAACATTCACTCCCGCCTATGAATACGATAGTTAATAAAATATGACTAAAGGATGTGGAAAATTGTCAAAAAGGAAAGTAAATCCGAAAGATCCTGCAACGGTTCCAAAATTTGTGACACCTTTGCACAAACCGCCTGTCGCCAAACCAACACCTCATCCTGACTATCCGGCCAATTCCTATGTTGAGATCACAATGAGGGAAGCATATCATCGATTTCATCGGGATTTCCCTTTAACAAAAGTCTGGGGATATAACGGGCTCTACCCAGGCCCCACAATCGAGGCAAGAAAAGACAAAAAACTTTACGTGAAGTATTTGAACAAACTTCCAAAAAAGCATTTCCTTCCTGTCGACCGCTCACTGCACGGCGTGGGAGACTCTCCGGAAGTCCGTTCCGTTGTCCATCTCCATGGAGCCAATGTTAATTGGGAAAGCGACGGCCATCCGGAAGCTTGGTATACACAAAATTATGAATATACCGGACCGAAGTTCAAAAGAAAAGTTCATGAATATACAAACCACCAGCCGGCAACCACCCTTTGGTATCACGATCACACAATGGCCATGACAAGATTGAATGTATATGCGGGTTTGACCGGTTTTTATATCATCCGTGATTCATTGGAAGACCGTTTAAATTTGCCAAAGGGTGATTATGAATACCCCCTTCTTCTCCAAGACAAGTCTTTCAATGAAGATGGTTCGCTGTTTTATCCAGACAGACCGCCGGAAGATGCACCCTTCCCTATTCCGACTCCATTTATCCCAACCATAGTGCCATTTTTCAACGGAGACTTGATGGTTGTAAACGGAAAAGTTTGGCCTTATTTGGATGTGGAACCCCGAAAATATCGATTCCGTATTTTGAATGGCTCCAACAGCTCCACTTATAATATTCAGCTCGAAAACGAGGCGCCTTTGTATCTTATCGGTACGGATGGAGGATTCTTGGAAACGCCGGTTGAAGTCACATTCATCGAATTGATGCCGGCAGAACGGGTCGATGTCATTGTCGATTTCTCCCGATTCAAAGGGGAAAAAATCAAATTGATCAATACTTTATTTGATGAAGACCAACCGAAAAGAGATATTATGCAATTCCGTGTGACGAAGCCATTAAAAGGAAAGGATACGAGTGAAATTCCGGCGAAACTTGCAGAAATGATGGAATTACATGATCATCATGCCCATGTCATCCGAAAATTGCCCCTATCTGTCGGCAGTGACAAATACGGCCGAATCATGATGATGCTGGATAACAAAATGTACCACGATCCATGTACAGAAAAACCGTCCATGGACAGCATCGAAATTTGGGAATTTATTAATGCGACGCCTATTGCCCATCCAATGCATATTCATTTGGTTCAATTCAAGATTCTCGATCGTCAGCCATTTAATTTGGAACTATACCAAGAAAGCAATGGAAAAATTCTGGAGTTTACCGGTGACCCGGAGCCGCCACGAGATTTTGAAAAAGGCTGGAAAGATACAGTAAAAGCTCCCAGCGGCATGGTGACAAGAGTCATCATGCATTGGAAAGAACATACAGGCAACTATATTTGGCACTGTCACTTGCTTGAACATGAAGACCACGACATGATGCGCCCGATCAAAGTCATAGAAGATACACACCCGGTTCAGCAACATGACTGATCCTTTTCTTATTCAATAGTTTCAAAATTTGGTTCCCCCTCTTAACAAAACTACATCTCAAGACCTAGAGCGAAATAAAGCCGCAGGGTGTTGTTGTCCCTCCCTTTTTTGTCTAATATAAACATAAACCAATATTTAGGAGGGAGAACTCCTGTGAAGAAAATCATTTTAGCCATCGTCATTTTATTGCTGCTCATCAGTTTGGCTTTCAATGTCCCTAATTGGTTCTTATCCCAGGAACACCGGGCGGAAGTAACAAACAAAATCGATTCCATCGAGCTGGATATCAAAGGTGTGGATACAACCATCATTTCCAAAAATCAGGACTATGTGGAGGCGGAATTAAAAGGAAAAGGGAATGTCAACCTTAACAAAAAAGGTGATACAATTGAAATAGAATATCATCGCCAGTGGTTTTCATTGCTGAATTTTGGAAGAAAAACAAAATTGACGGTTACGATTCCTGAAAACTACGACCGTGATTTAAAAGTGGAAGTGGGATCCGGAAACATTGATTTTAAGTTGTCGGATGATACTGTACTGCAATCATTGGAATTGGAAGTCGGTTCCGGAAATATTGACATCGAATCATTAAAAGCGGGAAACGCCTCGTTGGAAGTGGCTTCAGGGAATATAGATATGAAACATTTTACCGGAGAACTGGATATTGATGTCGCATCCGGAAATGTATCCGTCCAAATGGATAAGTTGGTCGGTAATATCGAAACGGAAGTAAGTTCGGGACGCATCGTCCTCGATTTACCGGAAGATAGCGATTTTACGTTAAATGGTGAAATATCAAGCGGTACAATCAAAAATCGTTTCCCTCTGAAAAATGAGGAAAGCGGAAATAACCGTTTGCGGGGAACATACGGTTCCGGTAAATACCGGATCGATTTGGATGTATCCAGCGGTACCATCGAAATAAAATGACATCAAAAAACCAAGGTGCCTGCAAGTCCATAGGAAGACTTGAACTTGTAAGGCCACCTTGGTTTTCTATTATCGTCCGCAACACTTTTTATACTTTTTCCCGCTTCCGCAATGGCAAGGATCATTCCGGCCGATTTTCGCGCCCACTGCCACTTTTGTTGGTTTAGGTTTGGAAAGCTCCGACAATTCTTTTGGGGTAAATCCCCGATTGTCCCAAGTTCTTGTTACATTCGCCACGGAAAATAACATTCTTGTCACTTCGTTCACTTCATTGATATTTGCAAACACAAATTGATTTAAAAATTCCCTCATGGTGATGTTGAATTTATAATTCATGGCTTTCATTTTCCAACTGAGTTCACGCAAAATTTCCTGAACGGATTTTCTTTCCCGGCTTTCCGCCCTTTCAAGCCAATTTCCCAATTCCCGGTGATATTTTGTTTCTTCATAATAGAGTTCATTTTTATAGCAAAGCAATTCCTCCTTATCCGGAATGTAATAAGGCTTGCCAACTACAACCTGCTCCAATTTTTCCGTAATATTATTTTCTTCAAGGATTTTATGGATAAACCGATCCATTTTTACAACGACATTGGATTCCTCGAGCAGTTTTTTATAATGTGCATCTGTTGTAATGGCTTGCAAATCTTTGCTTGTAATTTTCGGCTTGTTGTGCAAATTGTAAATGTGTATCACTTTATAATTTGGAATAATGCCATACAGATTCGTGCAACTGACAATGTAATCTAAAATCAAGTCTTTATTTGCCACTTTTTCCGCATCGACCACTTCCGAACCACGATATTTATCGGATAACACCACGTAATTTTCATGATGAATCTGTTCCCATTCGGTCTTTTTAAATTTCACGTGTTTTAAGGAATGATTGATACTTTCTATATTTAACGGCTTATATCCGACCCTCTCCGCCCATTCACGGCTTATTGTATATCTTGGATGAGTGGGATCATGAATAATTTTCAGAAATTCCATATATCCAGCCGCTCCCCCGACGTCTTCAGGCGGCGCCATGCCTCCCCCATCCAACAAAGTCGGGTAGCCAAAGTAATAATCGTCCACTGTGTCCTCCAAAATAACCGAAATTTCCCATTGGTCTCCGAAATCGTATTGATAAAGCAGTTTTCCGTATTTCTCAATATATGGATCAATTTTAATGCGAGTTGGCTGCTTGACCTTCTTTCCATCCGTTTCTTTCTGTTCAATAAGTTCCGCATTATTTGTGATGATGACGTCCTCCATAGGAAAACTAAAATCATGGTAAGGTTCCATGCGGCTTTTAAAATTCGTTACATATTGGATTGTTTCATGCAGTCGATTGAATGTAGCTCCAGCGGGTATGATAATCCGTCGCCAAACTTCTGGTGTTATCCCTTCAAACGATAGTTTTAAGATATAAGCTTTCATCGTTTCACCTTACTTTCTACTAAATAATACTGGTCCGAAAATTTCCTATAATATTATATATAAATAACCTCTCAAAAATAGAAGTTTCAACAATAAAAAAGCAGCCAAAGTCAGCTACTATAATTCAGCCATCTTTTTTCCACAATCATGAACGCTTCTTCCAAATAATTCTTCAATTCTTGGAATCGATCAATTTCAGGCGACTTTTGAAAATCTTTCTTAAGGATTGCCAAAAACTCCAACAGCTTATGTTCTTCCATAGTGGAATGGTTATAATTATCGATTAAGTCATCCAGTAAATGGAAGGGGATTTTATTTAAAAAATCAGGACTCCATAGCCATCGAAAGGAAAGGATTTTTATCGCTTCATCGTTGCCCAATATCGAAGTTAAAACAAATGCCATGCCATAGATTTTTTGCCATTTTTCTATATTACCCAATAATTCTTCATCTTTGAATCCGCTTTTTTCAATGATGTGATAAGCGTGATCCAAAAAATGATAAAACACATCATAGGTTGCCAGGTTTTTCGCCTCTCCCCGCCCTTCAAAATACGCCGCCGAATTGAAATAGCGGTAAAGCGCATTCAAAATCCTGGCATTTCCGTAACGGATCTTTTCCTGCAATTTCGTTACAATTTCTTCCGGATTGATATCGATCATCGGGACACCCGTTTCTTTCCGCACATCCAATTTCAGCTCCAGAAATAAAAAAATTTCATTTAAATAAGGCAATATATAGTCTTGGGTTATTTCTTTATATTCTTTTGCTTTCTCCATTCTCTTTATTTGAATATATAAAACCATCTGCGAGAGAATGAACATAACAAAAACGGTCAAAGCAATGGCAGCCATGGCCACCCCAATCCCCCCCTTATTCGTTCTGTAAAAAAAAATTACCTGCTTCGCAACAAAATAGACACAACTTTATAGTATATATATTGAATTCAATGAAAAATTATTCGAAATTTTGCAAGTTTGTGAGATTCGTTTTAGGAAGTCGAATTTAAGAATCGCTATTCAGGCGGATTGGGCTAAAAATAGTTCATGTAATCAATTTACACTATCTTCTATAGTTTCATTTTCTATCAATGAAAGGATCAACTTGAAACGAGTTGGTTTACCATCGCAATTTAGAGAATTATGGTTATAACAGGGGGGCAACAGCAAAACCTTTTGCTCGCAATGGCAAAAGCGGCTGTTGCTGACTACCATGGGAAAAAGGACGTCAAACAGCGGAGGAAATGAATGCCGCAGATGGGGAATCTGCCTTTTTTCTCTACAGATCAAAAAGCGAATTTCATCTTCTTTTATTAGTTACTTTATTTGTTCACAAAAATTTTACTAAAATAACTTTTGACTTCCATCCGAAAGTAGTAGCAATTTAGTCTTGTAGAAAAATTAATAGACACTATATTTCGGAAATGGGGGGTCTAAAGATGGATAACATTTTGCAATTTGTTCAAGATCTTCTCTTATACCTTAATGAAGGAAAAGCTGCAGGGATTATTGAACTTATCAGAGAATTCCTTGCCGGTATGTGAGAACCGCCCAACAAAACACCTTCGATTATTCCTTGTGATAATCGAAGGTGTTATTTTAATTTACCTTTTTTAATAATTTTTCTTTAATTTCTTCAATTTGCTGCAAATGCCGCTCTTCATGATAACCGATTAACAAAACCCATTGACGTATGGACAATAATCCATATCTTCTATGGATAAAGGACTTATTCTCCAAATCTTCTTCGCTGACCCCTTCAATGCTCTTTATCAACGCTTCCCTTGAATTGTTTAATTTTCGTTCCAGTTCATCCAACGTTTGAAACTTGTCAGAAGGCGTCAAATCATCCGGTGCCACCCGTTTTATTGTGCGATCCAGCATTTGATGAATGGGTTTTTCTTCGGTAGGATTATATTCATTTTTTGATAGCGTTTCCATGATTCCGTCCACTGTATTCATTTCCATTAGATACAGATGTTCCAAAACTTGGGCAATGGACCATTTCCCTTTTCCGGGCTTCTCATTTAACTGCTCGTCAGACAAGTGGCGAACACTATTCAAAACTTTTTCACGGGCTTTCTGTATTTTTTCAATCATGTCTTCCCTCCTCCATTCTTTTTAATGATTATTCTTTGAGAATAAAAAAAAGAACCCATTAATTCGTCAAAAAAATGAACTATGTAGAATAATGATGAAGGGTTCCCTATGTTTAAAGGGATTCATAAAATCTTCCCCTTTAAACATAGGTTCCTTTTTATGGATTAATAGCATTGGAAGAATGCGATGCGTTGGCGATTTAGAACATCGTATACCCAGCCCCGGTTTCCTCTCCAACGGAAACCGAAAATGGAGTTTCCTAAAGCAAACACCGGATAAAACCAGAAACTATTGCCATTCGTCAACCAAATAAATGTATTGCGGAAAAAGCATCTTCCTATTCCTCTGCCACCGCTTCGGCGACTAAATTCCGCAGTTCCTTGGAAAGAGCTTAATTGAGGTGTAAAACTTGGTGGCGGGGCTGTTGGAGGAGTCATTTGACCTCCAAAAGGCGGCATACCTGGTGAACCTGGAAATCCGCCTGGTGTTCCCGGGAATCCACCGGGTGTGCCTGGAAATCCGCCTGGACCTCCCGGAAACCCTCCTGGTGTCCCTGGGAAGCCACCAGGTGTCCCCGGAAATCCGCCTGGCCCCCCTGGAAATCCGCCTGGTATTCCAGGAAACCCACCGGGTGTGCCTGGGAAACCGCCTGATCCTCCAGGAGCACCTGGTCGCCCTCCCTGAAAACCTCGACGACTTACATTGTCATCTTGAAATTGATTAAAAAAATTCCCATTATAGTCATCATTGTTGTATGGATACATTTTTTTCCCCCTCTACTTCAAACTATTTTCAATGTATGCCATACAACCATCACTGCATGGGCAACTATGCTGGTCCATGGAAAATTGGGGGCTTTTCCGTTTTAAAAACCTTTTTTCGAAATCACATTTTGCTTAAAGATGGATCTTGTAAAATATGCAAAATTACCTATTTCCTACACCGACCGTTTATACCTAGTTTATTAATATGTTTAATTGGTATTATATCAAAAAAATACCCGTTTATAAAGGTTGCTTTTTCGGCGTTTTGCAAACCATTTTGAAAATTGTTGAAACTTATTTGAATCCATACTTATGGCGAAACTTATTTTCAATTAATTCGTACATATTAATAAAAGGTTCGTGTTAAGGAGGAAGCCGAGCATGATCGAAAAATTTTTCAAATCCTTCAGTGAAAAACGCAACTCCTCTTCCAACTATAGAAGATACACAAAAAAGCATAATTATTATGGACATCATTATTATAAACGGGGACATAAAAGCAGCGGTTTTTTCCGTTCCGGTAGCTTCTTCAGTTCAAGAGGTTTCTTCAGCAGTTAAACGATGATTCGGGATTTTCTTGAAAACAAGTACCACCGTTTGTTCCAAACATATATAAGTGACCACACAAATTATTCTTTTTCAAAGGTACTCGGTTGTGGCGCTTACGGAATAACCTATCTATTAATCGAAGAACATACCGGAAAAAAATATGTCCTGAAACGTTTAAAAACAAAACATCGCAATTCCAAAAAAATGCGCCATCGATTTCAAAAGGAAATTCAAATTCTTAAAGAATTGGATTTGCCCTTTGTCCCCTCCGTGATTGTGGTTGGTGAACTTGAAAATATCCCTTTCTTCGTGATGGATTATATGGAAGGCCGCACCTTTGAACAAACGATTTTCGAGGAAGGCAATGTCTACTCCCTTCCTGAATCCATACACATATTAAAACTGCTTCTTCAAATGGTTGTCCAAATTCACAATAAAGGAATCGTACACCGTGATTTAAGGATTCCCAATGTCTTAATACACCAAGGAAAACTCTCCATCATTGATTTTGGGTTGGCCACTTATCTGAATCCGAATGAAACCATCGATATGGTCAAGAATCCGAAAAAGGCGGAAAACCATTGCAGTGACCTATATCTCCTCGGCCATTTCCTGCTCTTTTTACTATACTCCGACTATACTCCGACAGAAAGCAGAGAAAGATGCTGGCAAGAAGAATTGCAATTGCCTGAAGAAGTGAAAAACTATATTGAACGTTTGCTTTTGATGAAGCCTTCATTTCCAAGTGCAGAGGAAGCATTGCGCTCCCTTCCTGTTGTTTAGCCATACAAAAAGTGGCCTTTCACAGCCACTTTTATTTTTTTTGACACGTATTAATTTTAAATAGCGAATATAACGGACAATACTTCACCAGTCCCGTAATCAGAGGAATCAATCCGATTAATCCGAGATATTTAAGATTTCCCTCCAATATAAACAGTAACGACAGGATGGCCAGGCCAAGAATAATACGGATGACCCGATCGGCAGTACCAACATTTGAACCCATGTGATAGCCCCCTTTTTCCATTTTTATTCATAGTAAATAACAGGGGCCGATTTCTCAGTGACAAAATCACGATTTCACGAAATTTACAATTTTTTATCTTTCATCAACTCTTCCAGTTTACTTCTTTCAACAACGGTCACTTTCCCCCTTGAGAGTTGGATCCACCCTTTTCTCTCCATTTCTTTTAATAGACGGCTGACCACTTCCCGCACTGTACCGATCTCCGTCGCAATTTTATCATGGGTCGTTTCAATCAAATCGCCGTCATTTTTTGTATATCTTAATAAATGCTTTACCAGTCGCTCATCAATGCTTTGAAAAATCACTTCATCTATTATTTTTATCACTTCCAGGAACCTGAGGCTTATCGTTTTATAGATATATTCTTGAAAATGCGGGTTTACTTCCATTAATAATTTGAAATCCTGATAGGGAAGGATGATGGCTTCCGCATCTTTCTCCACAGTGGCTGTCAAAGGATAGGGTTCATTGGAAAGAATGCTTGAGACCGTTAAAATACAAGTTTCTCCTGCATTTACCCGATAAACGCTCATTTCTTTCCCGTTTTTTCCAAACTTCGAAACCCTTATGCAACCTTTCGTTACAAATGGGACACCTGCACAACTGTCCCCTTCATGAAAAATCGTTTCGCCCTTCGGAAACTTTTTCTTCACATAATTTATTTTCATTTCATTTGCACTGATACCCTCAAAAAAAGGAAATAGTTCTTTGTAACTCTTCAATTGTTCCATAGCGCCACTTCCTAACCTTTGATTCTTCATCCGGGCTGCAACCAGGGGAGAAGCTATTCTTTATCGCCGTTATTATAAGGAATGATTCTTTGCTTACTACCATTTTAAAATAAAACAGATTACCTGGCAGTACTTTATTTAACACAAAAAAAGCCGTCTCCATTGAGAAGCGGCCTTTTATCATTTTATTGACTATATCCCTAAGTACTGATTAACCAAAAATACCTTAAAAACTTGCTCCGTTTATTGCAACCTGTTGTCTCACCGATTCAAATGCCAAACCGTTCCAATTCAATACATTTTCAACAAATCCTAAACTGTCCGCATGGTATCTTCCTGCAATCTGTTCCATCGTCAACAATGAATATTTCCCGTCGCCGGCCAAATCAATCGGATAAATTCCGCTGATCGGATCTACCCACCCTTCAATCGGTTCTTTCAGCTTTCCATTCCCGTTGTAAATTTCATCTAAATATTCTTTTCCTTTATATTGAATATTTAATATATACCGCATATTTGGGTTTCTGCTTGTCACAACGACTTCGGCAAAGTTTCCATACTTCACTTCATATTGGCAATCTTCATGAAATTTTATTGAATCAAAAATTTTCCCTAACTTACCGCTGATAAATGAAAATACATAAGCATAGACAATCGCTCCGCTTCCTCCCGATTGAACGGTCACCAAAATATCGTCCACCCGATCGCCTGTCAAATCACCCGTCCAAATAGTCGGATTATAACCCGCCACTTCTTTTAAATGATAGACTGATATTTCATGGGTAAAACCATTTTGCACAACAAGGCTCATGTTGTTCAGTAAAGGGCTGTCATTCAGTTTGGTGGCTATCAAAAAAATCCCATCAGCAATTCCATCACCTGTTACATCACTGAATTGATAAGCGACAACAAAGGGGCCATTTGTTTGGGAGGCGGGCGGAATAGGTTGTAACATGCCGCTTTCCCACTGATATTGCCGATATGGAAACATAGTTGTTCCTCCTAAAAGGTAAAATGCCATTACTTATTGTTATGTACATACCGGCAAATTGGTTCTTCTATTGAAAAAAGCTTGAGTTTTCACTCAGGCAACATCCCTTTTCTTTTCACCCATGTCCATAAAATAACCGCTATGATGATCAATCCCAAATAGCCCATGATGGAATATACCGTTCCTACAATGGTTGTAAATCCTATAAAGCTCGCAAAATATGCGGCCAATGCGGAAAAAATGACGAACAGTTTATAGTTTTTGGATTTTGGAGACACAAAGCGCACAACAAAAGAATAAAGTACCCCCACTGCTGTGCTATAAATCATTACTATTAAAGTGATGGCCATCAATATGCCAAAGACGGGATGAACATCCATCGCAATCCATAGCATCGGCATCGGCTTCCCTATCATTGCATCCATTTTTGAAAGCAATGCAACAAAAACTAATAGAATGAGGACACCAAGCAAAAAGCCTCCAATGATTCCGCCCATCCCCGCCTCTCTCTTGCTTTTTACCGTGCTGCCCATTACCGCAAGCATGGGCAGCCCGACCGCCAAATTGTATGAAACGTATAACAAAGCTCCAATCAACCAATGCCCTGTGGACGGTGATTGCGCCATTTGCATCTGTTCTGTAAAACCGCTGTCCATGGAACCAATGGACGCAATTGCAATGATGGCGATAATGACGATTAAATACGGTACAGTAATTGCGAGGATAGCAATAATTTTTTCCACGTTGAACATCAGCGTAATTACTGAAAACCCCATCATCAGCAGACCGCCAATGACACCATTCATTCCAAACAGCACGTCAAAAGCGCTTGCCGCCCCCGCAAACATGGCAACAGTGATGCAAAACGAAAACACTGTGATGAGGCAATCGATGATGGATCCAATCGTTGGACCAGCGATAAAAAGTACAACTTCTTTATGGGATGCGGTTTTTAAAGAATGGCCCAGCATTGCAATGCTCATCCCCAAAAATGCAAATAATGCGCTCGCAACAGCAACACCGAAAAGTCCGTGCCAACCATGGGAGAGAAAATAATACATGATTTCTTGTCCTGAGGCAAACCCTCCCCCTATCATTAATCCGACAAAGGCTCCCCCAATTTTTATACTATTTCTCACCATTTCCCCCATTTCTTTTCAAACAGATGGAAAACTTTCATATATAATTATAGGTTTTTGAAGAGACCGTATATTTTTCAATCGCTTTTCGATTTGGCTCATAACCGATGCCAACTGTTTGGGGCACCCGAATTGTCCCATCCTCGACAACCACTTCCGGCTGGATGATATCCTCTTCAAAATAGTGGCTTGACCCGGCAGTATCTCCGGGCAAAACAAAGTTGGACAGGGAGGTTAAAGCGATGTTGTGTGCCCGGCCGATCCCAGCCTCCAGCATCCCCCCGCACCATACCGGTATGCCCTTGGATTTGCAATAGTCATGGATTTTGATTGCTTCCGAGATCCCCCCAACCCGTCCGATTTTGATGTTTATGATGCCACAGCTGCCCAGTTCAATAGCTTTCCGTGCATCTTCCAAAGATAATATACTTTCATCCAAACAAATGGGTGTTTGCAACTGTTTTTGCAATGTCGCATGATCGACGATATCATCATAGGCTAACGGCTGTTCAATCATCATTAAATTGAATTCATCCAATTGTTTTAATATATCAATGTCCTTTAAAGTATATGCGGAATTGGCGTCTGCCATCATCGGAACATCCGGAAATGTTTCACGGAGTTTTTTGATGACTTCCACATCCCACCCCGGTTTTATTTTCACTTTTATTCTTTTATATCCTTCGGCAATATATTTACCAACGACTTCTATTTGCTTTTCAATCGTCGGTTGAATCCCCAGGCTGATGCCCACATCTATTTTTTCTTTGGTTCCGCCAAGAACTTTTGCAAGGGGTTGATTGGATGCGATCGCATAAATGTCCCACACCGCCCCCTCGATTGATGCTTTCGCCATTTTGTTTTTCCGGATGCTTTCAAACAGTTTTGTTACATCGTTGGGATGGCTGATGTCCTTCTGCAAAATAATTGGAATAAGGAAGTCCTCCAGCATATGCCAGCAGGTTTTTACGGTTTCCTCTGTATACCAGGGCGCCTCAAAAGCGACGCATTCCCCAAAACCGACGATTCCTTCTTCCGTATGGACCTCCAATAACAAAAATGATTTATCATTGATTGTGCCAAAACTTGTTGTAAATGGATGTTTCATCGGCATTTTCAAATGACGAACAATAATTTTATTAATTTTCATCGTTGTTTTGCCCCTTTTTTATAAACATATGTTTCTATCGTTATAAATTCGTTGAAATGAAATACCCGCTTTATACTACATTTATCATAAAACGGCCAATTTAAAAAAACTCCAATATTCCTAATTACATTTCTCTGTTTTTCCACTTACAATTAAAAAATATTATATATCATTTTTAATTATTGTTTATATATCGTTGTAAAGGGTATTTTTTACTATAAAAATAAGAAAAATGTCCAACAACACCCTTCGGACTATACTAATGTAATTTTTTCTAAATTATGAACTTGTAAATTTTGTATTGAAATTATGATTTTTTATGGTAATACTTGTGTTATGAAAGGAGGTGAGAAAATGAAAAGAATATCGGTAATCATAGCAGCCGTTGTTCTCGTGTTAGGATCGCCTTCTATTTCATTTGCAAAAGATCTTGAGATTTCCGACAATGAGAGTGCGGGATCAAATACATTGAGCGTTTCGTCAAACGAAGTGAATGTTGACGGAGGACTTGCTGAATATGCCTACACTGATGTGGGGAACAGTGATAATTCGGTAAATACCCATTCAGGACTGGAATCAACTCAGGAAAAAACAGCTGCTGATGCAGGGCTTCTAAATGACTTAGGCACTAAAGTTGAAGAACAAATTAAAACCGCCGAAAATACAGTAGATGCAAATAATGCCGTTGCCGTTGAAAAAGAAAACTTAAGTGCCACAAGCCAAAAAGAAGCGAGCATCCAAGCTGATAGCCAAATAAAAGCTGACCAAAACAGCGTCGATTCTGTTGTGAAAGTGAAATCAAATAAACCGCTGCTTAGTGTCAATCTGTTAGGTATAAACATTAGTATCGGGAACAGTAACTCACTAATCAGCATTTCGACTGAGGGTGGCAAAAGCGGTTTGCTTTCCTTGGGAGTATCCGATTTATTGGAAGTCGGTCTTCTTTCTGGCCAGTCGACACCAGAAGGAAAATTGACTGATGGAAGCGTATTAGACCTCGGATTAAATACAAAATTATTAGGAAATGCAAACGTCAAGCTGCTTTCAGCAAAAAACGACGCACAACAGAAGTCCGGTGGCGTTCTTAATGTCGGTATTCAAAACTCCATGTTATTGAAACCGATCACCGGAGACGTTAATTTAGGTCTTCTTTCAGGTAGCGAGAGTCAAGAGGGAGAAACGAAAAAATCCAGCCAAGGATTATTAAGTTTAGGCTTGAAAGACTCTATGCTGCTTGGTGATTTAGGTGTAGGAGTTGTTTCTAGTAAGAGTGAAGAGAAGGTAGGAGAATCGTCGCTATCTAAAGGTGTTCTTCAATTAGACTTGAACAATAATCTTTTAGGTAGCAATCACGTTGGTCTCCTTGAAACGAATAAACAAACAAAAGGAGACGTAACGGTTTCCCAATCCGGGATTGTTGCAGTCGACCATTCATCCAATGTCGTGGGAGACCTTCATCTTGGCGTTGGGGAAGTAAATCAGTATCAATCACCTACTCTCACAAAAACCGAATCCGTACTTGTTACGGCTAATCTCACTCACTCATTACTCGGAAACAACCGTCTCGATGTTCTAGGAACAACAATTACCGAAACAGAAAACTCAAAATCCATATCAGGTGGGATTGTCAGCATCGACTTATTAGATGAAACCCACATTGGTATCGGAGAATATCAAAAAACAATCCAACCGCCTTCCGGCAAGGATGGAAAAGGTGGAAAAGACGGACAATCCAACGGAGGGAACAACGATTCTTCTAACAATCCAGGAAACAATAATTCTGGAGGAAATTCCGGAAAAGATTCCGGCAACTCTACAGGAAACATTCCGAACCCTAATGATGGAAACGGTTCTGCAAATACGCCTGGAAACGATTCAACAAACAAAGATGGCGTAACAGCAAATGAACCATCCGCTAATGTTGACAACAAAATTGTAGACAATTCAAACCCTACAGTTGGTCAACTATTGAATGAGTTGTTAAATAACGGAAAACAAATGATCATTAGTGGTGCAAGCAATTTCATTCAAGCGATTGAAAGAGCAACAGAAACACAAAGAGAAGTAAGAGAGAGAATAGGAAATCTTTCATCACCAAAAGAAATTGCACCAACTCAAAGTCATTCGAATTCCAATAGCAATTCCTCCGGTTCATCTTCCAATGGATTTGATGGCCAATCTCAAATTGTTGGATATATCTCACAAGATATATTAAAGTCAATAGCTGATAGATCAAGATTAAAATCTCTTGAAATAGCCTTATCGGATCAATGGCTGAAACCACCGTTAGATAAACCTCCAATTCAAATCTCCTTCTTTTCAATCTAAAAAAATAAAAAAGAAGGAGAATGATGAATGGAAAAAAATATCGTTGTTAAATCGCTAAGAGCTGCATTGTTTGCCTTAGTGTTGACTTTAAGTTTCGTAGTTTTCTCTGATAATGTTCACGCTGAAGAAACAACAGCGGGAGATCAAACAGCAACAAAAAATAATGATTTAGTTGGATCTCTTACAAATACTGCTACAGATTTAGTTAAAACTTTAACTAATTCTCTTACAGCAAATAATACAGATACAAAATCCAACACAAACACAGCTGCAAACACAAACACAACTACAAATACAACACAAAATAATCAACAAGGCGACAATAACAGCACAGGAGGTAATAACACTAACTTACCACCTACAGTGACAAAAGATCCTACAAAACTTCAAGACACAGACGACAGTAATGCGCTTGTAAAAGTTAGACTTGGCGGAAATCTGTTAGGTGGATTGTTAGGTGAAGTGAAAGTTGACGTGCTAGGTTCCGAGCAAAGCAAAGACGGATCTTACACAAGTTCTGGCATTGCAAAAGTGGATATTAAAGATTCCAAATTATTAGGTAATGCACACGTTGGAGTTGGTGAATCCACAACAACTAAATCAGGAACTAATACTACTCAAAATTCCGGATTAGTGTTAGCCGAAGTTTCCAATCCAATCCTTGGAAATATTGATGCCGGCGTACTTCAATCAAAACAAGTAACTGATAAAGATTACAAATACAATTACAACGGCGTTGCCAATGTAAACCTAAAAAATACGCCTCTTGGCGATGCACACGTTGGTGTAATTGAAAAAGAAGAAGTTGAAACAGATAAATACATTTATACTCACAGCGGTTTAGTTATTGTTGACACTAAAAACACTCCGCTTCTTGGAGACGTTCATTTAGGCGTTGCAGAAGATGAAAAATACGTAAGTAAAAACCAACAAGGTAACAACAATAATAACAACAACAATAACAACGGCGGAGACAACAATAACAACAATAACAACAATAACAACAACAATAACAACAACAATAACAACGGCGGAGACAACAATAACAACAATAACAACAACAATAACAACAATAATAACAACGGCGGCAACAATAATAACGGCGGAAACAACGGCGGTGGATCTAATAACGATAAAAACCAAACTACTCCATCTGGCAACGGAAAAACTGGCGGCAACACACCTTCTGGAAAAGGCGGTACAAACAACACAGCTACATTACCAGTAACTGGTTCAGCTATTGACTCAACAGTATTACTATTCGCTTCAATGCTATTAATCTTATCGGGGTTGGCTTTAAGAAAACGTTTCAACGAAATAATCTAATTTGAGAGGGTGCCCCGCCCTCTTCTTTTTTACAATTAAAAAGGAATGAGAACATGAAAAGAAAAATCGGAAACCTATTGTTATTGATTGGTCTTGCCATTCTTGCATTTGTCGCTTTTACGAAAATAAAAATATATTATGAACAGCACAAGCTCGAGAAAGAATTCTCATCGATCGAGTTCGCCACTTCCGAAGATGATTTGGGCAATACGGAGCCAACTTCTTTCAATGATGGGGATATGATTGGAAAGCTTACGATTCCAAAAATCGACTTGACAACCCCCATCGTCGAAGGAGCCAGCCAAAAAAATATGGAGAGTGCTGTCGGTCATTTGACTAATAGCAGCCCGTTATCTTCATTGGGAGATAAAAACAGCAACTTCGCAATTGCCGGACATCGTACCGCCACATTTGGAAAGTTCTTCAACCGTTTGGACGAACTTGAAAAAGGTGATGAATTCATTATTGAGACTAAAACAAAAAAATATACCTTTAACGTCATCAACAGCCAAATTGTGAAACCTACAGCCGTTGAAGTCATATTGCCAGTGGAAGATCAATCTTTAGTAACACTCATTACTTGTCACCCAATTTACTCAAATAAATACAGGCTCATTATCACAGGCGAATTTAAAGAAGTGACGGATAAAATGTAAACGACCATTTTTCTATTTTAGAAAAATGGTATTTTTTTATGTAACTTTAGCACTTTCATTTCCCCCTCATATTTTAGTAATTATAGACTTTTATCTCTCAACAATCTAGTAAAAATTTTCTTTAATTATTAAAAATCTGGCTGATTGCCCCTTCAAAAAACTATTAAGTGAATATGATGTAAATGAAAGGAGGTGAAAACAAAATATCAGTATAAGATTGTACGGTAATCTCTCAGAAAAAATCAGATATGAATAACATCTTTTAAATATCAAAGAAGGATACCCATTTCCGACATTGTGAATATGAGCAAATACAGCCTTTGATAATAAGTCAACATCACTTTTCATCATGCAATTGAAAGAGCCTGTATTTGTTTCATATCTGCCCCCTCACAATCGGAATGGTCTGGACGCGAATGTATCCTCAACTGTTACTTCTTATCGTTGGCTGATGGTGGATTTTTTGAAATTCAATGTTGTTTCCTCCATTGTAAATAGGATAGTCTCTCCGAATTCGCATTCCCATAATATTGAAACACCCCTTTCGACGACGAATGGTCCGTATGAAAAATTTTCTTCCACAAACTCCATATCATGTCAGGATGGTGAACCGCCATCCTTTTTTTTTTTTGAGTTTTTTTATTGAAAGTTCTATTTTATGCAAAGAATTTATAATTTCTTGACTGTTTCCCCTTGTTAAGGTTTAAATAGGAATAGACCTTTTTCAACTCTCTTCGCCAAACCTTGATATATAAGCATCTTGCAAGAAATCGATAGAATTTACTCTAAAGGGGATATTTATGAATTCGAAATCACAAAAAATAGCATTGGCATTGGTCCTCAGCAATATATTCATCACCTTTGTCGGCATCGGCCTCGTCATCCCTGTCCTGCCATCACTGATGAACGAATTATCCATAAGCGGTACCGTGGTGGGAAATATGGTTGCCGCCTTTGCGTTGGCACAATTGATAGCCTCTCCTATAACAGGCAAATGGACCGATAAGTATGGACGGAAGATCATGATAATAGTCGGTCTTTTTTTATTTAGTTTTTCCGAGTTTTTATTTGGTATCGGGAAGACCCTTGAAATCCTTTTCCTTTCTCGGATATTGGGAGGAATCAGCGGCGCTTGCATCATGCCTGCCATTACGGCATTTATTGCGGACATCACTTCAGAGAACGAACGCCCAAAAGCCCTTGGTTTTATGTCTGCCGCCATTAATACAGGATTTATCATAGGACCCGGTATCGGGGGATTTTTGGCGGAATTCGGCATTCGTGTTCCATTCTTTGCCGCCGGTGTTTTAGGAGCGGTTGTCGCCATTGCTTCCATCTTCCTGTTGAAAGAACCGGAACGCAGGGAGCAACCGGACATTATGAAAGGGCAAAAGGTCGGCTGGAAACGTGTTTTCATGCCAGTGTATTTCATCTCTTTCATCATCATTTTCCTTTCGACTTTCAGTTTGTCTTCCTTTGAATCATTATTCAGTCTCTTTGTCGATCACAAATTTGGATTTACCCCTCGGGATATCGCCATCATCGTGACAGGGGGCGGAATAGTGGGAGCAGTTGCACAAATTCTTTTGTTTGATAAATTGACGAGACGATTGGGGGAAATCATGGTCGTCCGTCTAAGCTTAATATTGTCCGCATTACTCGTTTTTGTGATGACCATCGTCGATTCTTACTGGTCTGTCATGTTAACCTGCTGGATTGTTTTCGTCGGATTTGATTTGATTCGTCCCGGAATTACATCATACCTTTCAAAAATTGCGGGAGATGAACAAGGGTTTGTTGGCGGCATGAACTCCATGTTTACAAGCATCGGAAATATTTTCGGGCCGATTATCGGCGGTATTTTATTTGATATGAATTTTAATTTCCCTTTCTATTTTGCAACCATTATCCTGGTTGTCAGCATCACCATTGCAATATTTTGGAAAAAGCAAACCCCATCGACCGAATAAAAAAGGTTATCCAGATTCAACCTTTGAACTGGATAACCTTTTATTTTTACTCCCTTTTCCGTACGGCCAATGTCTTCACTTTATGGGTCAATCCCATGACAGCCGGCATAAATGATGGAAGCATCACCAAACTTAACATTACCAATCCAACAATCACAATGACTGCCACTTGGATTAACGTGACGATGCCTGAAGGAAGCAATGCCGCAAATGTGCCGCCTAAAATGATGGCTGCCGATAGGACAACCCCTCCAATTTGTTTCTCTGCGTCAATTATCGCTTCATAACCTTTATCCGCATTTTCAAAGTATCGCATCATCAAGAAAATACTGTAGTCGACCCCAAGGGTAACAATCATGATAAAGCTGAAGAACGGCACATTCCAGCTGAAAGTGTCTTGTCCTATCACATGTTCACTGATGAATTCGGATGCTCCCAAAGCGGTGAAATATGCAATGACAAGGGATGCGATAATCAATAATGTCTGCCAGAAAGATCTTGTGATGATTAATAATACAAAAGCAATACCGATTAACATGATGGTGATGGTTCTCGCAAAGTCTCCTGTTGAGACATTTTGCAAATCCACGTTTTGAGCGGATTTTCCGCCCAACGCCACTTTCGCATCACTGAAACTCAACCCTTTGACAGTCGCTTTTACTTGTTCGTCAATATCTTTCAAAATGGACATCGCTTCTTTTGAGTACGGATTGACATCCAAAATAATATTGATTTTTGTTGTTTGGCGATCATCCGACATATACAGATCCAAGCTTTGCTGGAATTCTTCCCCCTCCAACACTTCTTGAGGGATATAGAAGACTTCATCGGATGCGGATGTCAATTCTGATAAATAATCCTGGGCATCCACAAGGCCATTTTTGATTTGTGATAAACCTTCCGCACTTTGGGATAAACCGGATTGCAAATCGCCCATTTTATCCTGTAATGCCGTCAATCCTTGCTGCAATTGCCGCTGTCCTTCGTTTACAGCCTTCAAGCCGGATTGCAGTTGATTTGTGTTCTCAACAATCGCGGATGTCCCTTTTGCGCCGGATTGTAATCCATCGGCAAGGGTAGAAGCGCCGGATTGCAATTGCGCAACGCCTTCTTCCATTTTTTTCAACCCGTTTGTAATTTGAGCCATGGAAGCATTGGCTGCCTGGAAAGATTTCAATGCTTGATCATATTTCGGGGTAATGGATTTAAGCTGGCCCAACAACGCTTCTGTCTGGGCTTTTCCTTGTTCTGCCATTGTGATGGCCTGCTTGATATTTTCGTCTGAATTCAGCCCGGGATTTGTTGCCACCGCCGCCTTCAGTGATTGTTGGATGGCAGAAAAGCTGCTATAACTTTGTTCAACGGCCTTTGAAATCGTTGAAATTACGTCCGCAAAGGAACCGAATCCTTTCTCCAATTCTTCATAGCTATTTTTTAGCATCGTTGCCCCTTGGCGCAACTCCCGAATATTATCTATTAAAGCGGATAAACCATTGCTGATTTCCTCCGCTCCTTGCGCCCCATCCTTCAATCCTTGGGAAACCCGGCTCAAGGCGATATTCAGCTGGCCGACGCCTTGTTCCATTTCTTCCGTGCCGTCGATCAGCTGTTGCACGCTGTCAAATTTGCCTTTGTCCACTTTGCCTAATTCCTGGTCCGCTTCGGATAATCCTCCGTGAATTTTAGAAATCCCTTCTTCTGCTGTACCAAGTCCCTCTGTTAATGTATTCACTTGATCCCGTACATATAATTCTTTAATTTTTTCTCCGGCAGGGCGTGTGACCGAATATACTTCCGATACCCCTTCCACCTTGGAAATGGCTTCTGTCAATTCATCAATATCCTGCAAAGCTTTTTGTGTCGCAAGAGGTTCATCGGAATGAATCATCAAATAGGAGGGAGCCGAAAAACCGGCTGGGAAATGGTCCTCTATGACTTTAATTGCTTGCTTCGATTCATATTTATCATTAATTTCCACTAAATCGTTATAGTTCAGCTCCCCAGAATTGGAGATAATGAACGGTATGCAGATTACCGCAATAATTGCAATAGCGGAAAGCGGTCTGTACAATGAGAATTTCGATAAAACTTTCCATAGTTTGTTCTCTGGATGGCCATTTACCTGTTTGGCTGGCCAGAACATTTTGAAACCGAGCACTGCCATGAAAAATGGATTCAAAGTAATGAGCACCAGCAAAAGCACGGCCACCCCGATGGCCACAGCGGAAGTCGCCCGATACAATTGGAACTCCGCCAAATATAAAGCCATAAACCCGATAAACACGGCAATGCCGCTGTAAATGACCGTCTTTCCCGCAGTGCGGTAAGTTTCGGTAATCGCTTTTAATATATGGCCGCCTTTGCTGACCTCTTCTTTGAACCGATTGTAAAGAAGAATATTGTAATCCGTACCGATACCAAACAAAATGACAACGATGAATACTTGCGTAAAGTTTGAAAACGGAAAATCAAAGTGTTCCACCAACTGTGTCACAATACCAAGGGAAACGATATAGGCGACCCCCACTGTAATGAGCGAAATGAACGGCACAATCGGGGAGCGGAATACAAGGACCAATACAATCAGGATGAAAACAACAGCAATAATCTCCGTCTTTTTAATTCCATCCTGGGACGACTTCGCAAAATCATCCAATACGATATCCGTACCTGTAAAGTAAGCATCGACTGTTTTTGTATCCGCCAGTTTCCTTAATTGCTGCGCAACTTCTTCCACCGTCCCGGCATTCTGATCCACAGCAATTTGCGTTAAAATCGTCGTGCCATCTTCCGAAACAAGCTGTTTTTCTGTTTCTTCACTGTCGTTATAAGCTAAAATACTAGTAATACCAAGTTCATCCCGCTGTTCTTTGAAATCCTCGATGATTTTATCTATTTCTTTTTTCTGCTCATCCGTCAATTTTTCTTTGCTATTAAATACGGCAATAAATTGATAGTTTTCCTTGCCGTCCGTCTCCATCCCGGTTTGCAAATTCTTTGCGATGGTGCTCTGAACATAGGCAGGCATTTCAACCTGTCCTTTTTCCCGAACCAATATATCTAAATTTGGCATGGTTATTAGCATAATAATAGAAATAACGAGCCAAAAAATAAAGGATGCAGTTCGAACATTGAGCCACTCCCTCAATTTCAAACTATCAAACTCCTTTCCCAATCGTTTTTTGAAAATCATTAAATTTCTAATAATAAAACTATCATGAAACAGCGGAACCGAACATAGACAATAATCTGCCATTTGTTTAAAATAAGCAAATTCCGGAGGGCAATGATATGAAAAATTCGAAAAAACTTCTTTCCAATTCCTTAAAAGAATTAATGAAGAAAAAGCCTGTCGAACAAATTTCCATCCGCGAAATTGCGGAATCGGCCGGGCTGAATAGACAAACCTTTTATTATCATTTTGAAGATATTTACGATCTGATGAGGTGGACTTTCCAACAGGAAGCTCTCGTTCTGATTGATGCCCATGAAAGCGCAAAAGTGTGGCAGGAAGGATTGCTGCAACTGTTCCATTATTTGGATGAGAACCGCGATATTTGCTTGTGTGCACTGCAATCGTTGGGCCGTAAACATATTAAACGATTTTTCTATTCGGATATTCATAACATCATTCATCGGGTGGTTCATGAATTCGGAATGAAACTCCATGCCCAAGAAGAATATGTATCTTTTCTGTCCCATTTCTTTACATTGGCTCTGGGTGCCGTTGTTGAAAGCTGGCTGAATGGAGAGCTGGAACAGACCCCAGAGGAACTCATAGCAATGATCGATTTATTCATCCAAGACCAACTGCGGGGGGCGGAGCAAAGAATTGCGGCAAAAAAACAAATAAAACCCGTATTGTAGAATAAATAATACTTTTCGACAAAAAATATAATCCATCATATATAATGAAGTAGATGAAGCCTGCTAAACCAGGGGAATGTTCGTTCTCGCGCTTCAGTACACTCTTTAAGGGGGGATTTTCTATGAGTAAGACATCAAAAGAAATAATTGAAATCACTGAAAAATATGGCGCCCGGAATTATAAGCCGCTGCCGGTTGTCATCAGTGAAGCGGAAGGAGTTTGGGTAAAAGACCCTGAAGGCAATGAGTACATGGATATGCTTTCCGCTTATTCCGCCTTGAACCAGGGCCACCGTCATCCAAAAATTATTCAAGCATTAAAAACGCAAGCAGATCGGGTGACATTGACTTCCCGGGCCTTCCACAACGACCAACTTGGACCTTGGTATGAGAAGTTATGCAAAATAACGGGAAAAAATATGGTTTTGCCGATGAACACCGGTGCTGAAGCCGTCGAATCAGCCATTAAAGTGGCCCGCCGCTGGGCTTATGATGTGAAAGGCGTGGAAGAAAACAAGGCCGAAATCATTGGCTGCACAGGCAATTTCCATGGGCGCACAATACTTCCGGTTTCCCTTTCTTCAGAGAAGGAATACCAACGGGGTTTCGGCCCATTAATTCCCGGAATCAAACTGATCCCATACGGGGATATAGAATCGCTCAAAAATGCCATCACGCCAAACACAGCGGCTTTTATCGTGGAACCGATCCAAGGAGAAGCGGGGATTGTCGTTCCGCCTGAAGGATTTTTAAAAGCAGCGGCGGAGCTTTGTAAACAGCATCATGTGCTATTGATCGCAGATGAAATTCAAACCGGCCTCGGACGCACCGGAAAAATGTTCGCCTGCGAGTGGGAAGAAGTTGTGCCGGATGTTTACATTCTGGGAAAAGCGCTCGGCGGAGGGGTTTTGCCAATTTCGGCAGTGGTGGCAAACGACGATATTTTAGGCGTATTAAATCCAGGTTCCCATGGTTCCACATTTGGAGGAAACCCGTTGGCATGCGCAGTTTCCATCGCATCACTTGAAGTGATCGAGGAAGAAAAGTTGGTGGAACGTTCGCTGGAGCTGGGGCAATATTTCAAAGGGGAACTATTGAAAATCAAATCCCCTGTCATTAAAGAAGTGCGAGGGAAAGGATTGTTTATCGGTGTTGAACTTCATGAACCTGCACGTAAATATTGTGAACAGCTGATGGAGAAAAGATTGTTATGCAAGGAAACCCATGATTTCGTCATTCGCTTTGCTCCCCCACTAATTATCACAAAAGAACAACTGGATTGGGCGTTGGAACGGATTAAAGAAATTCTTGAGTAAGCAGGAAAACAACCCGAAACTTCATGCGGCATTAAGAAAAGGATAGATGCACAGGAGGAATACCCGTTTGCATCTATCCTTTCTTATTAATCCTTTTTTCCAAATCGCCATTGTTGAAACTGCCCGTAACTGACCATTGGTACATATAAGATCAAAAATCAGCGCGCCCAATTTTGAATTTCCATTGATCATTCGATATAGTAAAGGTACAAAAGTGAGGGATGAAGATGATTAAATCGCTTTACGTTTCCGGATACAGACCCCATGAGCTGGGCATTTTCACCAAAAAACATCCGGGCATTCAAGTGATTAAAAAAGCAATCGAACATGAATTGAGAACTTTGATTGATGAAGGACTGGAATGGGTCATCATCAGCGGACAACCAGGTGTGGAAACATGGACTGCGGAAGTCGTGATTGAATTAAAAAAAGCATTTCCCCATTTAAAATATGCCGTCATCACTCCTTTTTTGGAAATGGAGAAAAACTGGAATGAAGAAAAGCAAGCCGAATACGCTTATATTCTGGGCAAAGCCGATTTTGTGACGAGTGTTACAAAAAGGCCGTATGAAGCCCCTTGGCAATTTGTTGAGAAAGATAAATTCATCATCCAAAACACCGATGCTTTATTGCTTGTCTACGATGAAGAACATGAAGGATCCCCGAAATATTTGAAAAGGCTTGTGGAAAAATATATGGAGCGGAATGAATATGAGCTCTTGACCATCACTTCTTACGATTTGCAAACCATTGCCGAAGAAATGCAAAGAGCGGAGTGGTAAATTTTCATCATTTATTTTGAATTCCCTGTTGACTTTTTAATTGATAATGATTATCATTATCGTAAAGAAAAAAATTCCGAGCTGTACCCCCAAAAAATATCTCGGAAAAGTATTTTCCAAATTATTTTCTCCAACTATGTCTATATCCCCCTATATGAATAGACATTTCTAGGCTGCAACTGACTGGCATGTTGCAGCCAAATTTCTATTATGGATTCTCTTTTTGGGTTAAAATACAGATACCAACCAATTATATTGATAAAGGAGTTGTATCAAAGATGGAATACCGTATTGAAAGAGATACGCTTGGAGAAGTACGTGTTCCGGCTGATAAAATTTGGGGTGCACAAACCCAACGCAGTAAAGAAAACTTCCAAATCGGCACAGAAAAAATGCCGAAAGAAGTGATCCGTGCCTTTGCCATTTTAAAAAAATCCGCAGCACTCGCCAATAAAAAATTAAATAAACTGTCACCTGCCAAAGCAGATGCCATCATTACAGCAGCTGATGAAATTCTTGAAGGCAAATGGGATGACCAATTCCCGCTTGTGGTTTGGCAAACAGGAAGCGGTACCCAATCCAACATGAATGTGAATGAAGTCATTGCCCACCGCGCAAATCAGCTATTGGAGGAACAAGGCTCTTCTGAAAAAGTGCATCCAAATGATGATGTCAATATGAGCCAAAGTTCCAACGACACATTCCCGACCGCATTGCATATCGCCGCTGTTCAAATGGTGGAAGACTATTTACTTCCTCGGTTAGAACTATTGAAAAATACATTAAAAGACAAATCTGAGGCTTTCAAAGATATTATCAAAATCGGCCGCACCCACTTGCAAGATGCAACACCTTTAACGCTTGGGCAAGAAATCAGCGGCTGGCACTACATGCTTGAACGTTCCGAAGAAATGATTAAACAAAATACGGAGTACTTAAAAAGCTTGGCCATCGGTGGTACAGCCGTTGGTACAGGCATCAACGCCCATCCGAAATTCGGCGACATGGTGGCGGAAGAAATCAGTAATCTCACCGGCAAAAAATTCGTTTCTTCTCCAAATAAATTCCATGCGTTGACAAGCCATGATGAAATCGTTGCAGCTCATGGCGCATTGAAAGCATTGGCAGTGGATTTAATGAAAATTGCCAACGATGTAAGATGGCTTGCCAGCGGTCCTCGCAGCGGCATCGGCGAAATTACGATCCCTGCCAACGAACCGGGAAGCTCCATCATGCCTGGCAAAGTAAACCCTACACAATCCGAAGCATTGACAATGGTAGTTACCCAAGTGGTGGGTAACGATGCAACAATCGCCTTTGCAGCCAGCCAAGGCAACTTTGAACTGAACGTATTTAAACCGGTCATTATTTATAACTTCCTGCAATCAGCGCGATTGCTTGCAGATGCCATGAAATCCTTTAACGACAAATGTGCAGTCGGCATTGAACCTAACCATGAAGTGCTTAAACGCAACTTGGAAAACTCTTTGATGCTTGTAACGGCCTTGAACCCTTATATCGGCTATGAAAATGCGGCAAAAATTGCGAAAAAAGCCCATGCGGAAGGAACAACGTTAAAAGAAGCAGCTCTTGCCCTAGGTTTATTAACCGAAGAACAATTCGACCAATATGTGGATCCAAAGAAAATGATTTATCCAAATGCTTAATCCCCCATCCCTTGACATAACCCATAAAAAAAGCCGGCGGAACTTTTTCCGCCGGCATATTTCTTTATTCTTCCACAGTTGTTGCGGCCACTGTTTTCGCTTTTTTCGGACCAACCATATTAAATAAAATGTTTAACACGATGGCAGATAAAGAACCGCACACAATTCCATTGGATGTTAAAATGGACAGGCTCTCTGGCAATACTTCGAAAATATTCGGAACAAAGGCAACCCCTGCTCCAAGGGCAACCGAAATCGCAACAATCATTGTATTTTCCGGTGATTTTAATATCTCAGGAGCCAGCATCGTAATCCCTTGCGTCAACACCATTCCAAACATGGCAAGCATGGCCCCGCCTAAAACAGATGTTGGAATAATGGTTGTGAGCGCCGCAATTTTTGGCAAAAAGCCTAATGCCACCAACATCACACCAGTAATGACGATGATTTTTCTTTCCTTCACCCCTGTCATTTTGATGAGGCCCACATTTTGGGAGAAAGTTGTATATGGGAAAGCATTAAAAATTCCTCCGATGATGGATGCCAACCCTTCCGAACGATACCCGCGGGCCAAATCTTCCGCCGAAATCCGCTTTTTCTCAATATCGCCTAATGCGAAATAGACGCCGCTGGATTCCACCAATGACACCATCGCAACAAGGGTCATTGTAATGATGGAAGCCAAATCAAAGGTTGGTGTGCCAAAATAAAAGGGCTGAACCATATGAAACCATCCTGCTTCTTTGACAGGTGAAAAATCCACTTTCCCCATAAACATACCTACAATTGTTCCAAATACTAATCCTAATAATATGGAGATAGAACGGATAAAACCTGTGGCAAAACGATAAATCAATAAAATGATGAATAGTGTTATCATCGCTAAAGCAATGTTGGACGCTGAGGCAAAATCTTCAGCCCCTTGTCCGCCGCCCATATTATTCATAGCCACGGGAACTAAGGAAATCGCAATAATCGTTACAACAGAACCCGTTACGACTGGAGGGAAAAATTTTACCAACTTTCCGAATACTCTTGATATGAGGATGACAATCAGCCCTGAAGCAATGATGGAGCCGTAAATGGCGCCGATTCCTTTACTTTGGCCAATTGATATAATCGGGAATACGGCTGTAAAAGTACATCCTAATACAACAGGCAATCCAATCCCAAAAACTTTCCCTCTCATCACTTGCAGCAATGTAGCAATCCCGCACATCATAATGTCGATTGCGACTAAGTATGTCATTTGCTGCTCATCAAAACCTAATGAACCACCAATAATCAACGGCACCAATATCGCACCTGCATACATGGCCAGTAAATGCTGTATTCCTAGAGTTATAGCTTTTCCATTTGTCATGAAATGATGTTCCTCCTCAAAATCATTCAACAATCGATTATTCAGCAAATTCAATCGTGTTATTTTTCAAAGACTTGATAATGGCTAAAGATTCCACCCGGACACCTTGTTCTCTCAGCATTTTTCCGCCATTTTGGAACCCTTTTTCTATCACGATGCCTACCCCGACTACTTTGCATCCGGCCTGCTTCGCAATATCCAACAATCCCTTTACCGCTTCTCCATTTGCCAAGAAATCATCAATGATGACCACATTATCGTCAGGAGATAAAAAGTCTTTGGAAACGGATATTTCATTCGTTTCTCTTTTCGTAAAGGAATACACTTGCGAAGTATACAAATCTCCGGATAGAGTCAAAGATTTCTTTTTGCGGGCAAATACGACCTGTGCACCAATCGATAACCCCAACATGGTTGCAGGTGCGATGCCGGAAGATTCAATCGTTAATACCTTTGTTATCACTTCATCTTTGAAACGGTTGGCAAATTCTTCCCCGATTTCTTTCATCAACAGCGGATCAATTTGATGGTTCAAAAAAGAATCCACTTTCAGCACTGTATCCGAGAGCACTTTCCCCTCTTTTAAAATCTTTTCTTTCAATAGATCCATTAAAGAATCTCCCTTTCGTCATTCCTTGATAATAAAAAACCCGAAAGACCTTTCCTATGAGGAATAAGCCTTTCGAGCCGATCGAAAGCACATAGACTTGTGCATATGTACTGCATCCGACAAATCTAATACTATCCCCTCATAGTCGACTTATTTACGGTAAGTCGGTAGAAACTTGCGAGCCATATTCCCGCGATTATATGAGTGCGATATTATTTATTTTTGAATGTTTATAATTATAAACACGTCAATTGTCGAATGCAAGATATTTCTATGAAAAAACACCCTTATTATTCGGAAATTACTGCAAATTTAGCCAACAGGCAATCAAATTGTTCGTATTTTCTGTTTTTTCAAAAGGTTCACAATAGACGGCCAATGGTTTCTTTCAACGTACCAAAAGCCGCCCCTTCTTTCCCGAAGTAAGACATATTGCGGCACACAAGTATTTTCACATTTTCCCCTTCTTGAAGGGGCAATTCCGCAACAACCCCTGATTGCTCCAGTTCCTGCACATTGCCTGTATCAAAGACATCCGCTTTATGAATCAAACGGTCATGAAAGTTTTCCCTGAATTCATCGAAAGCCTTTGAACCCTCAATGATAAGGATTTCCGGCGAGAATTCATAAAGCACTTGTTCAAACAATTTTTTCCCTGCAAGATAGCGAAAATGATTTTCTTTTTTCATTTGTTTAAATTGCTTATAATCTTCCGCCATAAAACCATTCACGTTCGTCAGCACGACGTTTTCATTGAATATTTTTTTCATCCATTGGGCAAAATTCAAACTTCCCTTATATTCCCTTGAAGCGTTGAGGATTTCAAGCCCATTTAATTGTTCAAACAGCTCCCCATCCACCAATGAATCGGCGTATATTTTTGCATCTTCCAAATCAAAATAAGCAAGGGATTCCGGATATAGTCCAACTAAAAACACTTTCGACTTATAGGGGTTCCCGTCCACTTGAAATGGCCGATACTTTATTTCTTCTGAGAGCCCGTCTGCAATCCACTCGTTAATTTTTCTAAAAAAACCCACTGAGACCGTCATTTTTTCCCATCCTTTACCAATCTTTTCATCCTTTTGACTTCTTCACGTTCTCCCGTTCCAACTACCCGGTTTATATGGATGAGTACTGTCTACTCATGTTTTTCAACATCCAATTTGCATTCCTCAAGGGGGATGATTTTGGTTTTATGTTTTATCTTATACCCCAACCATAGGATGATAAACAGCGGAAGCCCAATATATGAAACGGCAATGCCATGCCAGTCGATTGTCCCGATAAAGGCGCGATAATTTTGTCCGATGATGACAATTAAACATAAAATTAACGCAAACAATGACCCGAATGGATATACCGGCGATTTATAAGGCAAATCTTTCAAGTCTCTCCCCTGTTTTATATAGGCTTTCCGGAAACGGTAATGGCTGATGGCGATCCCTACCCATGCAATGAAACCGGATAATCCGGAAGCGTTTAATAACCATATATATACAACTCCATCTCCAAAAAAGGAAGATAAAAAAGCCAAACATCCTACCGCCAGAGTGGCAAGCAACGCATAAATCGGCACTCCACGTCCATTGATTTTGGCAAAAAGTCTTGGCGCCTTTCCATCAACCGCCAATTGCCACAACATGCGGGAAGAGGCATATAAACCGGAATTCCCCGCCGATAGCATGGCGGTTAAAATGATGGCGTTCATCACCGATGCGGCAAAAGCGATTCCCAATTTATCGAACACTAGCGTAAATGGGGAAACGGCCACATCTTCGGATAATAGGCGTGAATCTGTATAAGGGATCAATAAGCCGATTGCAAGGATGGCCAAAATATAGAACAATAATATGCGCCAAAAAACGGATTTTACAGCTTTCGGAATATTTTTCCCGGGTTCTTCCGTTTCACCGGCTGTAATCCCCAATAATTCCGTCCCTTGGAAGGAAAATCCCGCTGCCAAGAAAATCCCCACTACCGCTAGAAACCCGCCGTTAAACGGGCCGTCGCCAATGAAGAAATTGGACAAACCCACTTGTTCTTCCCCAATGATCCCAAAAACCATTGAATAGGAAGTGATAATAAAGATGATGACCGTTGCCACTTTAATCATGGCAAACCAATATTCACTTTCGCCGTACACATTGACGGATAGAATGTTGAAAGTTAACACGACCGCAATAAAAAGAATGGTCCAAAGAAAGGATGAACTGTCCGGAAACCAATATTTCATAATTAAATTGACCGCTGAAATTTCCGCGGCAATGGTAATGGCCCAGTTATACCAGTAGTTCCATCCCATCGCAAATCCAAAGGCGGGATCCACGAAATTTGACGCATATGTACTGAATGAACCGGAGGAAGGCATGTAAGCCGCCATTTCTCCCAAACTGGTCATTAAAAAGAACACCATCACTCCGATGAGAGCATAGGCCACCAATGCTCCACCCGGTCCCGCTTGCGCAACGGAAGCGCCGCTTGCGAGAAAAAGGCCCGTCCCAATCGTTCCTCCTAAGCTGATCATGGTTATGTGCCGGCCTTTTAAGCCCCGTTTCAGTTGTTTTTGATTATCTGTCTCTTTCTTCATGATGAATCTCCTTTGAGTCAGTTAATTCATTCCATATTTTCTTACCTAATTTATTTTCCAAGCATTCCTCTATAAAAATTTACAATTGGAAGTTATTATTATTTTTGTATCCATTCATAAAGGCACTTTATTAATATAACATTATTTTTGTTATTTTGAATTTTTGGAGGTTTATTATGAAGATTGAACGGGAATACCCCACTAAAAAAATTCACTTTACTTTTGCGACTTTTCTTTTTTTCATTGCCATCATCTTTTTCGCAACAACCGTAAGGACTCCGATCACAGGTGTAGGCACCATCATTTCATATATTCGTGAAGATTTGGGCATTTCAAATACGTTGGCAGGTTTTTTGACAACCATTCCGCTTCTCGCCTTTGCCACCGTTTCTCCCTTTGCGCCAAAGATTGCGCGCAAATTGGGCATGGAGTATACACTGTTTTATTCTTTAATTCTTTTGTCCATCGGGATCCTGATACGATCCATCGGAACCATCAGCTTATTGATTGTGGGCACGGTTTTGGTCGGCGTCGCCATTTCTTTCGGAAATGTTTTATTCCCAAGCTTTTTCAAAGCAAAATATCCGTATCAAGTGGGCTTATTGACAGGCATTTATACGGTGGCAATGAATATATCGGCAGCTGCATCCCTCGCCTTCAGCCAACCGGTTGCGGAGCTCACCGGATGGCAAGGGGCTCTCGGTTGTACCGTTCTGTTCGGTTTGCTCACAATGATCGCTTGGATTCCGATTCTTAGAGGCGAACGAATCGGCAAAAGCGAATCCGGGCAAAGTCAAAAAGGCGGAAAGAAAATTTGGCAATCCCCTCTCGCTTGGGCGATTGCGATTGCCATGGGCATGCAATCTTTATTGTTTTACTGCTCCACTGCCTGGATTCCGGAAATCTTGGTATCACAAGGATTCAGTCTGGAAAAGGCCGGTTTAATGACTTCGATATTTCAACTTTCCCAAATGCCGATGACGTTTTTCATTCCTATATTAGCGGAAAAACTGTCATCCCAGCGGCCAATTGTCTATTTCTTCACAATTTGTTACCTTATCGGTTTCAGCGGACTGCTCTTTCAATGGACAAAAGGTGCAGTTCTTTGGATGATTTTGTTGGGATTTGCGGCAGGCGCCTCTTTCGGCCTTGTATTGATGCTCTTTACTTTGCGCACCAGAAATGCGTATGAAGCTTCCGAAATTTCCGGGTTTGCCCAGTCTTTTGGCTATTTGATCGCAGCGGTCGGTCCCGTGTTGTTCGGGTTCATTCAGGAAATCACGGGAAGCTGGACTGTGCCAAACATCATCTTTATGGCAACATCCCTTATTTTATTTGTTTTTTCCTTCATCAGTGCAAAAGAACGGTATATTTAACAAACGCAAACATACGTACCCTTTTTATGGTACTATATATGATAAGTATGGTAGTAAGGGGTAAAGACTGTTGGCAAAAAGAACGAAAAGGAAAAATAAATTCAGAAAGACTTTGTTTCGGCTTTTACTGATCGGTGTTGCCTGCATCGGTTGGTACTATACAAAATCTTTGAAAGGCACGCTGATTACCTTAGGGGTATTTCTGCTCACCTTTTTTCTTATAAAAATATGGTGGAAAACAAGACGGGTTTTGCGTCTTCGAAAAGCGGGTATAAAACAAATAGATGAAATGTCCGGCGAAGAGTTTGAAGAGTATTTGGGGATGCTCTTTAAAAAGCGTGGATTTAAAGTGGCCTATACAAAAAGTTCAGGAGATTATGGCGCCGATCTTATTTTGCAAGATCGGGAAAGTACGATTGCCGTCCAGGCAAAAAGATATTCCGGTACGGTGGGTGTAAAAGCGGTCCAAGAAGTGATCGGCGCTTTAAAAATGTATGATGCGACGGAAGCCTGGGTGATTACTAACAGCTATTTTACAAAACAGGCTCAAAAATTGGCGGAATCCAATGATGTTTACTTGATTGACCGGGATGAATTAATTGAAATCATTTTAGATTCCAAATAATGGGTGTTCATCGTATTGATGACACCCTCTTTTATTATCATTTAATTTTTTACATTTTCAATTATCCCTCCTCCAATCAATATTATCACTGTTGGAACATTTGTAATTATCGTTTGATTTTACATACTTCAGAAGAAAAAATGAAGAATTCATCAATCTTAAAAATATATTAATATTTTTGTAAATAATTCTTAAAAATAATAATTCTAATTTAGTAGACACTTTAATTTACCTATGCTATATTAAGAATCAAGCAAAGAACAAATGAGGAGGGGCTATATTATGACGAACAATCTTAATAAACGCCAACAATTTACAAAAGCGAACGGTGCTCCGGTCATCAGTAACCACGATTCAATGACTGCCGGAAAAAGAGGTCCGGTATTATTACAAGACGTATGGTTAATCGAAAAACTTGCAAACTTCAACCGCGAAGTGATTCCTGAACGACGCATGCACGCCAAAGGTTCAGGAGCGCACGGTGTATTCACAGTGACAAATGACATTACAAAATATACGAAAGCAAAAATGTTCTCAGAAGTCGGGAAAAAGACTCCGCTATTCATCCGCTTTTCTACTGTGGCCGGTGAACGGGGATATGCGGATGCAGTCCGTGATATCCGCGGTTTTGCCATTAAATTCTATACCGAAGAAGGTAACTGGGACTTGGTCGGCAACAACACACCTGTTTTCTTCTTCCGCGATCCATTGCACTTCACTGACTTGAACCACGTGGTAAAACGCGATCCACGTACAAATATGCATAATCCAAACAGCAACTGGGATTTCTGGACATTGCTTCCTGAAGCATTACACCAAATCACCATCACCATGTCTGACCGCGGTATCCCTGCAAGCTACCGTCATATGCACGGTTTTGGTTCGCATACTTACAGCTTCATCAACGAAGATAACGAACGTGTTTGGGTGAAATTCCACTTCATTACGCAACAGGGCATCAAAAACTTGACAGATGAAGAAGCAGCTGAAGTAAGAGGAAAAGACCCGGATTCACACCAACGCGACCTTTACAACGCCATTGAAAACGGCGATTATCCGAAATGGAAAATGTACATCCAAGTGATGACAGAAGAACAGGCAAAAGAAATGCCTTACAACCCATTCGACTTGACAAAAGTATGGTATAAAAAGGACTTCCCACTTATTGAAGTTGGTGAAATCGAACTTAATAAAAACCCAGAGAACTACTTTGCCGAAGTAGAACAAGCGGCATTCTCACCATCCAACATCGTGCCTGGCATCGGCTATTCACCGGACCGTATGTTGCAAGCCCGTATTTTTGCATACGCTGACGCACAACGCTATCGCTTGGGTGTAAACCACTATTTGTTGCCAATCAACGCACCTAAATGTCCATTCCGCTCATTCCACCGCGATGGTGCAATGCGTTTCGATGGCAACCTGGGAAGCACATTAAGCTATGAACCAAACAGCTATGGCGAATGGCAACATAACCCGGACTTAAAAGAGCCGCCATTAGCCCTTGAAGGCGATGCAGACATCTACGATTTCCGTGAAGACGATGACAACTACTTCGAACAACCGGGAAAATTGTTCCGCTTGATGTCTGCCGATGAACAACAACGCCTATTTGAAAACACTGCCCGTAATATGGAAGGTGTCGAAGAATTCATTAAACGCCGTCATATCTTACACTGCTACTTGGCAGATCCTGCTTATGGCGAAGGTGTCGCAAAAGCCCTTGGATTATCTTTGGACGGTATGGATCTATCCAACCCATACAAGAAATAAACATGCCTGACTGAAACCTATTAATAATCGCTTACAAAAAATAATCTTCTAATCACTGATACTCATAACCTGCTTTGCCTGTCAAATGCAAAGCAGGTTATTATTTTTTTCATAGTTTTTACATTTATTATATTAAATATTCAGAAATTTCATACAAGTTTAACAGCTATACGTGTCAAATTTTGTTATATTTTAGTTAAACAACGTTTAAAACACTGATTAACTTTTTTGAGGCGGGGGGGGAAGCAATGAAAAATAAAGAAGATTACACCACAAAACAGGCCATATTAAATGCCGCGTTGGACTTGATGAAGGATGAAGGAATCAAAAGGGTCACCATTCGGAAAATCGCAAAGATCGCCGGCGTCAATGTCGCATTAATCAATTACTACTTTGGCTCAAAGGAAAATTTAATAAGCGAAGCA
This sequence comes from Ureibacillus sp. FSL W7-1570, assembly GCF_038593265.1. Lineage (GTDB taxonomy): Bacteria > Bacillota > Bacilli > Bacillales_A > Planococcaceae > Ureibacillus > Ureibacillus suwonensis. The sequence continues at coordinate 2,569,441 of NZ_CP151979.1, read as the reverse complement.
ATCCAATCCCTGCTTACTTCTTTGAAAGACACCTTTACCATTTTCGATGACCCTTCATTAACATCAACGGAACAAATAAAAGGGTTTTTGCTCCAATATGCGCGCATTTTTCAACAATACCCTTTCATCGCCCATATGGTGATGCAAGAGAATCCATTAATTTTTAAAAGCCAAATGGAATATTTCAATTTCCTCAATGCCATTGGAATGAAAAAATTTAAAAACGCCATCAGTGAAGCTTCTGGCGAAAAAGATCCAAAAAGGTTGACCATTATGATGTCCCATTTGATAGGGGCTACTTTGCTGCCAAATTTAATTGACCCCATTTATGAATATGTCACGGGGTACCCCTTTTCAAACAATATTGAAACCCAGGTGGATATTCTGATACAGCAATATTTCTCTAAATCATGTTAGTACCAGTAAAATTTGCAGAAGGAGTGATATCAGTGGAACTCCAAATCGGTTTAGATGTAGGATCGACAACAGCAAAACTCGTAGTACTGAACAACAAAAAAGAAATTTTACATAAAGCTTACCAAAGACACTTTTCCGATATCAAAAATACAACCTTATCTTTGCTTCAAACGGTGGCTGAAAAATTTCCGAATGCGAAATTGAAAATGAATGCCAGCGGTTCCTCGGGACTTGGTATTTGTGAAGAAACAGGTATTCCATTTATTCAAGAAGTCATTGCTTGTACAGAAGCAGTAAAGGCGACTCAACCGAATATCGATGTCATTATTGAACTTGGTGGAGAAGATGCCAAAATCATATATTTGACAAACGGGCTTGAACAGCGAATGAATACGGCCTGTGCGGGGGGCACAGGTGCATTTATCGACCAGATTGCCGCCCTGCTCAATACCGATGCCGCCGGATTAAATGAACTGGCGAAAGGTGCCGAAAAAATTTACCCGATTGCTTCCCGCTGCGGCGTGTTTGCCAAAACGGATGTACAACCATTATTAAATGAAGGAGCCCGCAAAGAAGATATTGCAGCAAGCGTCTTCCAGGCGGTGGTCAACCAAACCATTGCAGGCCTTGCCAATGGACGTCCTATTCGCGGTAATGTCGCTTTCCTCGGCGGTCCATTGACATTTTTGACAGAGCTCCGGAAACGGTTTATCGAAACCCTCCGTTTGACCGATGAACAAGTTTTGCATAATGAAAATGGTCATTATTACGTGGCATTGGGCGCCGCTTTGGAATGCCAGCAGGAAAACGCCATCAACATCAATGAAATCATTGGTATCCTCAGCCACTCAAAACCGGTTGTAAGCGTTTCCAATGTTAATAAAAACGGCATGCTCTTTGAAACAGAAGAAGATTATGCCGCCTTTAAACAACGACATGACAAAGCGAAAGTGCCAAAAGCCCCGCTAAAAGACTATCAAGGAAACGCCTACTTGGGCATTGATGCCGGTTCTACCACAACGAAAATGGTATTGATTGGCGGAGAAGATGAAGTGTTATACACCTTCTACGAAAAAAACAAAGGCAACCCTATTGGAACAGTGCGGGAAGGATTGGCCAAATTATACGAACAGCTGCCAAAAGAGGTGAAGATCCGCCGCTCCGCTGTTACCGGCTATGGTGAAAAATTAATTCAAACCGCCTATCAAGTGGATGACGGTCTTATTGAAACCATCGCCCATTATCAAGCGGCAAAGAAATTCCAGCCCGATGTGGACTTTATCATCGATATCGGCGGACAAGACATGAAGTGCATCAGAATTAAAAACGGTGTGATTGACAGCATCCATTTAAATGAAGCTTGTTCAGCAGGATGCGGCTCCTTCCTGGAAAGTTTTGCGGAAACATTGGGCCAAAGTGTGCAAGAGTTTTCGAAACTTGCCCTTACTGCCAAATCGCCGGTGGATTTGGGCTCCCGTTGCACCGTTTTCATGAACTCCCGAGTCAAACAAGTGCAAAAAGAAGGAGCAAGTATTGATAACATTTCGGCAGGACTCGCCTACTCCATCGTGACAAACGCTTTATATAAAGTGATTAAATTGAAATCTGTCGAAGAATTAGGGAATAAAATCGTCGTTCAAGGCGGCACTTTTTTAAACGATTCGGTTTTAAGAGCCTTTGAAAAAATGACCGGCAAAGAAGTGGTCCGTCCTGACCTGGCCGGGCTCATGGGCGCCTATGGATGCGCCCTTGTAGCAAAGAAAAACTGGAACGGGGAAGAAACTACGACATTAATTCCAAAAACAAAATTATATGATTTCCAAGTAAAAATCACCCACAGCCGTTGCGGTCTCTGTGAAAACCGTTGTCCGATCACGATCAACCGCTTCCCTGACAAGCGGACATTCATCACTGGAAACCGCTGCGAACGCGGCGCCGGAATACAAAAACCGAAAAGCACTTTGCCAAACTTAGCAAAGGAAAAATACGAAAAATTATTTGACCGCCCATCCCTCCCGGAGGAAGAAGCGGTTCGAGGGAAAATTGGCATCCCCCGCGTTTTGAATTTATATGAAAACTATCCATTCTGGCATACATTCTTTACAGAGCTTGGCTTTGAAGTGGTCTTATCCAATAAATCGAGCAAAAAACTGTTTGAGAAAGGCATTGAAACCATTCCTTCCGAATCGGTTTGTTATCCGGCCAAATTGAGCCACGGCCATATTATGAATTTGATCGAAAAAGGTGTCAAAATCATATTCTATCCTTCCATCGTCTATGAAGAATTGGAGAGAAGAACGCAGCAAAACCATTATAACTGTCCGGTTGTCGCTTCTTATCCTGAAGTGATTCGCGTCAATATGGAACAAGTCTTTTTGGAAAATGGCGTGAAATTCTTAAATCCATTTTTATCAATCCATAAAGAGGACGCCTTGTTCAATGAATTATGCGCTGTCTTCCCGGATATTTCAAAAGTTGAAATTAAATACGCCTTGCAAAAAGCGAGACAGGAAGACATCCAATTTAACGCATGGCTAAGACAACGGGGAGAAGAAATCATTAAACAATTGGAGGAGGAAGATCAAATCGGCATCGTTTTGGCGGGACATCCATATCATATCGATCCTGCCATCAACCACGATTTGCCCGATGAAATCATCCGGCTTGGCATGGCCGTTTTGACAGAAGACTCCGTCAGCCATTTGGCACCGTTGCGATCCCGGGATGAAGTGGTGAACCAGTGGACTTTCCATTCACGGCTTTATGAAGCGGCAGAAGTCGTGAAAGAACACCCGAACTTGGAATTATTGCATGTAACATCCTTTGGTTGCGGCCTTGACGCCATTACAACGGATGCCGTGCAAGAAATATTGGAACAAGATAATCAACTCTACACTTGGATTAAAATGGATGAAATTTCTAATCTAGGCGCCGCCCGCATCCGGCTCCGCTCCATGAAGGCGGCGATTGAAGAACGGAAAAACAATAAAAATCTGGGAATCGCACAAAAAAATGCAGTAGAAAAAGAAGAAGCCATTTTTGATAAGAAAGCAAAAGAAATTTACACCATTTTGGCGCCTCAAATGGTTCCAACCCACTTCAAGCTGTTTGAAGAAGCCTTCAATCAGCATGGCTATCAAATCAAGGTGCTGGAGAAAGTGTCAGAAAAGGATGTTGAAGAAGGATTGCGTTACGTGAATAACGATGCTTGCTATCCAGCCATCGTTACCATCGGCCAATTAATTGCCAATTTGAAAAAAGGCCATTACGACTTGGACCGCACGGCCGTGATCATGTCTCAAACTGGTGGTGGATGCCGCGCGACCAACTATTTTGCATTACTCCAAAAAGCATTGAAAAACGCCGGCATGGGACAAGTGCCTGTACTTTCCCTCAGCGCCAAATCCATCAGCGGCAAGAAACATACAGGTTTTAGAATCACCTTGCCTCTTGCGAAAAAGCTGATCATTGCCGCCAATATTGGGGACTTGCTGCTCCGTTTGAAACTGGCGGTAAGACCTTATGAAGTGGTGAAAGGGTCCACCGAAGCCGTCTATCATAAATGGCTGGAACAATCGAAATATATTCTTCCCAACTTCTCTATGAAAGAATATAGAAAATTAATTCAACACATCATTGATGATTTTAGCCGCATTGAAGTAACGAATGAACAGAAACCGAAAGTCGGAGTCGTGGGGGAAATTTTAGTCAAATTCCATCCATTCGCCAATAACCAAGTGGTGGAAATTATCGAAGAAGAAGGCGGCGAAGCGGTCGTTCCTGATTTTATCGACTTCTTCTTATACGGTTTATACAACCGGAAATACAAAGCGCAACATTTTGGATTCCCGAAAATGGATTCCATCTTCGGCAATATTTCCATTGAATTTATTGAGTTTTACCGTAAGCCTATACGGAAAGCGCTGCAAGAAAGCGGGCTTTTTTCAGCACCGCTTGAAATCCATGAAATTGCCGAAAAAGCTTCGAAGTTTTTAAGTCTTGGCAACCAAATGGGCGAAGGTTGGCTATTGCCTGGGGAAATCGCGGAATTGATGGATGCCGGAGTGCAAAATGTCGTTTGTGTGCAGCCATTCGGATGTTTGCCAAACCATATTGTCGGCAAAGGCATGTTCAATGCAATCAAAAAAGAATATCCAAATGCCAATCTCGTTGCCATCGATTATGATGCCAGCATCAGCAAAGTGAACCAAGTCAACCGCATCAAGTTGATGATGAGCGTGGCAAAAACAAACATTCAACAAACAATATAAAAACCAAGCGGCCTTGAAGTAGAACTATCAAGGCCGCTTGGTTTTTATTTCAATAATTTATTGGCTTACAACGGGTTCGTTTTCCAAAATGCTCATGAATTCTTCCCCGCTGATCGTCTCTTTCTCCAACAAATACTCTGCCAATTCATGGAGTTTGTCGATGTTCTCTGTGAGAATTTGGCGCGCTTTTTCATGGGCGCTTTCAATAATGTTTTGCACTTCTTCATCGATTTTGGCTGCCGTTTCATCGGAACAGATGAGAGAACTGTCCCCTCCTAAATATACGTTGGAGACCGTTTCAAGGCCCATCATGCCAAAGTGCTCGCTCATGCCGTAGCGGGTAACCATCGCCCTCGCCAATTTCGTCGCCTGTTCAATATCATTGGCGGCACCGGATGTAACGGATTGGAAAACAATTTCTTCCGCCGTTCTTCCGCCGGTCAATGTCACAATTTTATTAAACAGCTCTTCTTTTGTTAATAAGTATCGTTCCTCTTCTTCCACTTGCATTGTGTAGCCTAAAGCTCCGGAAGTACGGGGAATAATGGTGATTTTTTGCACCGGCGCGGAATGGGTCTGTCTCGCCGCAACAATGGCATGTCCAATTTCATGATAAGCGACGATTTTCTTCTCTTGCGGTGACAGGATTTTGCTTTTTCTTCTATATCCCGCAATCGTAATTTCCACCGCTTCTTCAAGGTCCTCCTGAATCACTTTGTCCCGATTCATTCTCACCGCTCTTAAAGCCGCTTCATTGACGATATTGGCGAGATCTGCCCCGGATGCACCAGGCGTTGCTTTTGCAATCGCAGTCGCATCGACATTCTCGTCTGCCGCCACCTTTTTCAAATATACATTCAGAATGGCTTCCCTTCCTTTTAAGTCTGGAAGTTCAAGCGGAATTCGGCGGTCGAATCTTCCCGGACGCAAAAGAGCTTGGTCCAACACTTCCGGACGATTTGTAGCGGCCAGAATGACAACGCCCTTGCTGGGATCGAAACCGTCCATTTCATATAATAATTGGTTTAATGTTTGTTCCCGTTCGTCGTTTCCTTGGGTCAAATTCACGCCCCGCTTTTTCCCGATGGCATCAATCTCATCGATAAAGACGATGCATGGCGCTTTTTCCTGGGCTTGCTTAAACAAATCCCGCACACGGGCCGCACCCATTCCGACAAACATTTCCACAAATTCAGAACCGGAAATCGTAAAGAATGGCACTTTCGCTTCCCCGGCCACCGCTTTGGCAATCAACGTTTTCCCGGTTCCTGGAGGCCCTACCAACAACACCCCTTTAGGGAGTTTTGCCCCCACTTTCCGGTATTTTTCCGGATTATGTAAAAAATCCACAATCTCTTTCAATGCTTCTTTCGCTTCATCCTGGCCGGCTACATCGTCAAAGCTTTTCCCGGTTTCGGATTCAACATAAATTTTGGCATTGGCTTTGCCAAACGTTAATACGTCCGCTCTTGATTGGCGGAGTCCCCGCGTGAAAAAGCTTCCGATTAGCAAAATAATCAAAAAAGGAACAATCCACAATAATATGAATCGAATTAAAGGTGAAAATTCATTCGGGATGGTTTTCGTAAATGGGACATTGGCTTCATATAGCCGGTCCACTAATTTAGCATCTTCCACCACACCTGTTTTGTAAATGACATCTTTATTGTCTTTATCGGTAAATGTAATGGCATCATCTTGAATCGTTACTTTCTTCACTTTCCCGTCTTCAACCATTTGAAGGAAAGTGCCGTAGTCCACCTCTTCCACTTTTTGCTTCTGAATGCCCGGAAAAATGAGCGCATTCAATAACACAATGGCCATTAAAATGAAAAAGTAGTAGGTCAGAGAGCGATTTTGAGGTTGCTTTTCTTTCACAACTCAACACTTCCTTTTATCTTCTATATTATTAGTTTACAAATGTTTACTCCCCGTAGCGAAGCATTTTTTTGAACTTTTATTTAACATTCCTTTACCCAAAAAGAAGGTTGGATAAATAAATTACAATCGTCACAGTAATGCAGCTGACAATGGTTGAAAATAAAACCGTTTGAGCTGCTGTGTTGGATTCCACATCATACTCCAAAGCAAGGCTTGAGCTGTTGCGGGAAGTAGGAAATGAGCTTGCAATAAATAAAGATTTGGCGACAACGCCATTGATGCCGAGAAGATATATGATGAGAAGCGCAATAGCCGGACCTACAAAAAGCCTCATAAAGCAGCTGGTAATGATCGTTTTGTTGATCATCGTGCGCATTTCCAGCTGTGATAGTTGCGCACCAAGGGTAATCAAAGCAACGGCGACAAACCCATCCGCCACATGATCCAATGGAATGCGGAAGGTTTGGGGGATTTCAAAATTTGCCACATTCAAAATGACCCCGACAATTAATGCATGGAGAATCGGCATTTTTAAGAAATCTTTGATGATGTCAAGCCCGGATTTCGTTGCTGAAATCAAATTGTACAATCCGTAAGTGTAAGTCGTCATGTTTTGAAAAATTACAAGGATGACCTGAATGGCGACACCAATGGGCTGGGTTGCAAAAACCATTTGCGCCACCGGAATTCCGTAGTTGCCGGAGTTGATGAGAACAATACTATTTTTAAATACAGCGGATTCCGAACGGTTAAGCCCAAGTATTTTCGCCACATAATGGCTGATGATCATTTGGCTTCCGATAAATAAAACGATAAAAACCGCAACTTCCCCGAGGGCCGACATGCTGATGGTCGTTTCGTATATGTTGACAAATACCGCTGCCGGCATGAAACAATATGTAACAAGTTGAGACAATGCTTTTAAGTTAAAGCGGAATTTCTTTTGCAACAACGCACCTACTACAAGCAATACGAGAATCGGTGCCACGATTTGGAAAAAGATCATCGATAGGTAGTGCATGTTTGCGACCTCACTTAATTGATTTGTAGTTCAACCTTTTGTATGAATGCATAATATTACATTATACAACTATAGTGTATAAACCGAAAGGAAATTCAGGATGAATCAACTGGACATGTGCGGCAAGTCCGGGGAATGAATGCGGAAGAATGTTTGAATAGCAACAAGTATATGAATCGTGAAGAAGTTTTTATAGAATGATTCAGTTTATTATATTAATAATAGAATAATAAACTGACAGGATGTTGGGATATCCCCTTTTCAAGCACCACGTTTTTTTATTTTTCATTCTTTGGTATATTCTTCTTAAGTAGCTTTAGGGGGAATCGTAAGAATGCTCAAATTTGATGAACAGCTTTTTCAAAAAACGAAAGGTCAAATCGGAGAACTCTTTGAAGAAGGCATACAACAACTCGGCGGATATGAAGAAGAGGAGAAAATCTTTGGCCGCCTCATCCCGCTTGAACAGATCCTTCTCAATAAAACCGATGCTTCCAATGTCATTTTCCAGGAAATCAAACAGCATTGGGGCAAAATGGATTTATTTACGCAAGAAATGTTCCGTTCATCAAACATTGAACTGCAAAATGTTCAAAAGAAACTCGATGCCTTCTTCTCTTCCCCATCGAGCAAAAAAACCGTTTTTGAACACGCCCTGATAAAAAATGTGTTCAACTTTTCCCACTTTGTCGAAATCGTTTTTGGCAAAAAGACCGATTACTCAAAATCAATCACTAAATTAAATGAAATCTATTTATATAAAATAGGGAAAAAATATTTTATACATATTCTTTATAATCATAAAATCGATTTTTGGCGCTATTTATATGCAAAAAAGATTTATTCTGTTTTCTTGCAAGCGCCCCTACATACCATTCAAAACCCTATTGATTTGATCCAGCAGTATAAGCAATTTATTCAATCTTTCATGACCCAAAATCAACTCATCACAACGATGAATCATTTCATTCAAAAAATTGATTATAAAAATCCTCGTTCACATTTGTTGAAAGAATTTCATCTGTTAAATATCTCCCTCCATTTTATGGGTGGGAAACGGCATTATAAGAAAATCAACAAATTGATAGCGGAAGTGATCCGAACGTGGGAGGCTGGAGAATGGGCGTTGACAGAGAAAGAGCAAACACTGTTGTCTTATATTTTGGCGATTGACGGAGCCAAACATTCCGATACGGAAAAAACGATTGCCCACGGCAAATATTTAATTACGAATGACCGCTTGATCAATCACTCGATTGAATTATTGATCGATTATGGGGAAATTTTGCCGAACATAAAGCCGGAACCTGAATCTTTGGTGAAACGGTACGATCAAAATTATTTGGAACAAATCTTTTATATTGTCATTGATGCCCTTGTGAAAAACGAACAATATTATGATGTATTGCAATTGATGAAAGAATATGAAATCGCCTCTTGTACAAGCATTTATGAATTTTTGAACGCAAAGGATTTTGATCGGGACTTATTGTTGAAAATTGAGGCAGCTGTTCAACGGAATATCGCCTATGTGGTCGATCAATCCCATCAGCACGTAAAGCAGTCGATTGAAAAGTGGATGCAGGAATATCATCATGTTGATAGCCCCTTTCATTCCATCGCCCAAATGACTTCCAAACATGTGTGCAATCTCTTAAAAACCCTTTTTGCCACAGAACAATTTGATTTGTTTGAGCAATTGATGAGCATCTTTATGAAATACTTGATCCTTCAGGAAGATTTCATGGATTTGCGGGATTTTGTGGCAGGCTTTGTGCAAAAAGAGACGTCCCAAAAGGAATGACCATCCTTTTGGGACGATTTTTTATTCAAGTACGCCATTGTCATGCAATGATTTGATTTCTTCATCGGAATAGCCGAGGGATTGTAAAATTTCATCTGTATGCTCTCCAACCTTTGCCCCGACAAATCGATAAGTCGGTTCCACCCCTTCAAATTTAAGGGCTGTGCCGATTTGCTTTTGCGTTGTGCCATCTTCTTTCGGCACTTCCACAATCATATTTCTTGCACGGATTTGCGGATGATTGCAGGCTTCTTCAAAGTTCAATACCGGCTCCACGCAACCTTCGAAATCTTCATTGAACACTTCCAGCCACTCATCGAAGGTTTTTGTCAAGAAAGCGTCTTTCACCGCCTCTTTAAACCGTTTTTGCGTATAAGTGGAATCATTAAACGTGCTTTGAATCAGTTCGGGAATGTCCAATGCTTCACAAAGCAGTTTGCGGAAATGCGGCTCCAGGCTGCCAACAGAGAAATAACGGCCATCTTTCGTTTCATAGTAATCATAAAACGTACCGCCATTTAAAATTTCCTCTTCCGGCTTTGGCAATTCCCCGCTGCCTAAAAAGGCCGTTCCATATAATGCATTCATCGTGAATACCGCATCGGTCATGGATAAATCAATATATTTTCCTTCACCCGTTTTTTCCCGATGCAATGCACAAGCAAGCACACCAATCGCCGCATGCAATGTTCCACCGGCGATATCCGCAATCTGGATTCCCATGGAAACAGGTTTTTTTCCTTTATGGCGGGAATAATCCAGGATGCCTGAAATCGATAAGTAGTTATTATCATGCCCGGGACGATTTCGATATGGCCCTGTTTGTCCATAACCTGTAATGGAACAATAAATGAGCCTTGGATTTACTTTTTTCAGCGATTCATAATCCAGCCCCAAACGTTCCATCACGCCCGGACGGAAACCTTCAATCACAATGTCATATTCTTGGATCAATTTTTTTACGATTTCTACGGCTTCCTTTGTTTTTAAATTCAATTTGATTGATTTTTTGGAGCGATTTAGATGCTGATGAATATAGGACTCTTTATTTTCATCATATGGCGGCATAATGCGCATCAGATCCACTCTTCTCGTGGACTCCACATGAATGACATCCGCGCCGAAATCCGCAAACATCATCGTTGCAAAAACTCCCGGAAGCATTGATGAAAAATCAAGTATTTTCAAGTCTTTTAGTATTGTCAATTTCCCCATCCCCTTTATGAACCAGACGTATATCAATATAATGAACATTCAGCAGCTACCTTTGAAAACGCTATCTTCTTACCCCACAATTTTATTATACTAATATTTTAAAATAATCTGAATATTTTGTGAACCTATTATACTATATATGTTGCAAGAAGGTAAGAAATTATTAAATTAAAGATTTTGGTAATAAAGATCTTGCATCCTATCAAAATTCCTTTAATTTATTAATAAAATTTCACATCTTGACCTCCCTGAATTTGAAAAAAAGCAAAAAAATATCACCCAAAAACCGGTTTGGATGATACTTTTTTCAGGACGGACCCTCTTTCCGTTCGATATTAACAGCCCACTTTTACCCTTCCAGTTCAATCTTTTCTTTGCAGAAAGATAAAAGTTCCTGTTCCTCCTCTTCTTCCAAGGCAAGTTCAATATAACGCTCGTCCTTTTTATCGATAATATAATAATTGATAATAAACGGCCCTTCACCTTCATTGCCAATCAATAGCCGGATCTGTGTTCCCGCTTCGGAATAAAGTTCATCATCTTCTTCCACTTCCACGTCCAACAAAAACTCATAGCGTTTTCCCTGAATAATCCCTGTCGGATCAATCAATTCTTCCATTGTGTATTCAATGATATCCATCTGTGTAGTCTCCTTTGCTTAATTCCATAAGAAATCTAATTACAATCATAATGAAAAATAACTTTTGGTCAAATATCTTCTCCTGTCAGATTGCAACAAAAAAACGCCTCAGATTGAGACGGTTTCATCGCACGTTATTTCGCCTTCAGCTCAACCACTACAATTTCAGGAAAATTAAAAATGCGAAATGGCGCGCCGCTGTTTCCCAACCCTCTGTTGACGTTCATTGTCGTTTGATTCTCTTCATAAAATCCCGCTGTATATTCAGGGAAAAATCCTTGTCCCGGCGCAATGAGTCCTCCTACCAAAGGAATCCGGATTTGGCCACCATGGGCATGTCCCGCAAATACCAAATCAATTTCATTTTTTGTATAGATATCAAATTTTTCCGGACGATGGGCAAGCAATGCGGTAAAAAATTCTTTTGGTACATGGGCCATCGCAGTATTTAACATGATTTGCGTATCAGCGCCATTGAGGGGATCTTCAATGCCGGCAACGGCTATTTTTTCTCCGCCGCGTTCCAGCCATATGGCAGCATTCGGCAAAATATGTACCCCCAATTTTTGAAGCGCATCATAAATTTCGTCCACTTGATTAATGGCCACTTCATGATTTCCTATGACATAATACACATCCGCAATTTCAACAAATCCCCGGACAGCCGTTAAACTTTGTTCCAAGTCATACCGGTTGCTGTCAATCAAATCGCCTGTAATAAAAATGGCATCCGGTTTGGTGTTCCGCACTTTCTCGATTAATTTTTTCTGATTCTCTCCAAACAGGGCATCATGCAAGTCAGAAACTTGGGTAATCCGAAAGCCTTCAAAGGATTTTGGGATTTTTTCGGATTCATAGGTTCTTTCCGTGATGACGATCCAATGATTGTTTACGTACAAAAACACATATACTCCGACAATCAATAATATGATTTTCAGCAACTTTTTCAATTTGTTTCGCTCAATTCTTTTTAATTTTCCGGAATATCCATTCATAATATTATGGGTTTATATAGAGAGATTCAAGCCATCATTTTAGTTGTTCCGCATCTTTTCCGCCAAATAAGACCGACTTCAACTCATCCTCGCCTGAACCTTCCGCCAAAGGCACCCCTGAACGGTAGGCTGCCCGGATGACAAGATGACTGGCAACCGGAGAAGTGATAAATACAAATAAAATGCCCAACAATATGCGGATACTGATATACCCATCTTGAACCCATATATAAACAAAAGACCCGATCAGACAAGATAAAACCCCTAATGTGGCGCTTTTGGCCACCGCATGGGACCGGGTATAAACATCCGGAAAACGGAGCATTCCAACAGCACTAATGACACTGATGATTGCCCCCAACAACATAATCATGGCGCAAATCCACTCAATGATCTGACTTGCGTTCAATAATGACACCCCTTTCAATAAATTTGGAAAAAGCGATCGTCCCAATAAAGGCTAAAATCCCCAATATTAATATAGCCTCCAAAAAGGCAGTCGTTTCAAACAAAATGGAAACAATCGCCATGGACGAAATCAAATTAACCCCGATCGTATCGAGGGCAATGGCCCGATCAGGCATTGTCGGACCTTTAATAATCCGAATGACATGTAAAGCAATGGCAATCATAAACAAAGCCAAGGCAATCAGCAACATCGTTTCAATCAATCCCGGGACACCTCCAATATGACAGTCTCAAATCTCCCCAACGATCGAATCAAATCTTCCTTCTGTCCAATATCCATTGCGTGAATATATAATTCATCGCCAGATTCCGACACTTCCATCACCACCGATCCGGGTGTCAATGTCAATAACAAGGCAAGGGCCGTTACTTCCCAATCTTTTTCCAAAATCGTCTTATATTTAAAAATACCTGGTGTGATATTCAAGTTTGGAGTCAACACCTGCTTCATGACGACAAATCCGGAAACGATCAATTCTCTGAAGAAAACAAGCGCAAGCTTTAGAATTTTCACAAGCCGGATCAAATAAAACCTCGTCCCAAAAAACCGATGCATGAGATAAAGGATTCCAATACCGACGATAAATCCGGTATTAAAAGTGGAGAGGGTCGGCTTCGGCTCGTCTTTAAACAAGAGCCAAAGCAGCGCAATAAATAAGTTTAAAATGAATTGGGCAAAAAACACCTTCACACCCCCTCGCTTTCGCTTAATATGGCATCAATATAGATGGATGGGTTCACGAGGATTTTTGCCGCATCTTTGACATAGGCCATCAGCTGCTCCGCCCCTAAACCCATCCCCACAATGCAGAGGGCAAAAGCAACAAGCGAAACCATTGAAGCGATGGGAAGCGGTTTTTTATCTTCATTGGTAATAATCGTTTCCCCAAAGAATGAACTCAGGAATATTTTCAGCAACGAAAAGAGCACCACAAGGCTGGATGCGAACCCGAGGAACAGCAATACATAGGAACCCGCTTCAATCGCCCCCTTGCCAATCAATATTTTTCCCACAAAACCGCTGAGTGGCGGAATACCGACCAAAGCCAGCATCGTCAGGAAATAGATCCATCCGAATAATGGGTAGTTTCGGATGAGTCCGCTCATATTATCAATAAACTTTTCGCCGGTCAAAAAGACCATCAAGCCCACCAACAGGAACAACAACGCTTTCGCAATCATGTCATGGATTAAATAAAACACGGACCCTGCCAGTGCGTTTTCCGTACCACTCGCCAACCCTATTAAAATAAAGCCCACAGCAATCACAATATTATAAGCGGCGATTCTTAACACATTCCGGGATGATAATGCGCCCAAACATCCCAGGATGATTGTTAAACCCGCAAAAACGCCAATGATGGTATGGGTTACCTCCGGACGATGCGGGAACATCAATGTGAATGTGCGAATCAGCGCATACACTCCAACCTTTGTGAGCAATGCCGCAAACAATGCCTGCACCGCTGCGGGCGGTACCACATAGGAACCCGGTAACCAGAAAAACAGCACTAAACCGGCCTTCAAACTGAAGACAATAAACAGCACAAGGGAAACGGTTGTCAACATCGGATCTTGCCCCGCTTCAGCAACCCTCTCGGCAATGTGTGCCATATTCAACGTTTTCACCGTTCCATATAAATATGCAAGGGCAATTAAGAAAACGGAAGAACCTACAACATTAATTAATACATATTTCAACGATTCCCGGAGTTGAACCTTCTCACCGCCCAATGCGACTAATGCATAAGATGCCATTAACATCACTTCAAAACAGACGAACAAGTTGAAAATATCCCCTGTTAAGAAGGAACCGTTGACTCCGGCAACCAGAAGCAAGACAAAAGAATAAAAAAACATGTATTCATGCCGCTCGCCAACCGTCGAAAAGGCATATAGCAAACAAATCAGTGTGACAATGCTTGCTGTTAGTACCATCAACACCGAAAAAGCGTCCGCAACGAACAAAATCCCGAATGGCGGTTTCCATCCTCCAAAGTCTATTCTTATAATCCCTTCTCTTTGCACAAGCACCAGCAAAAAGAAAGATATGATGCTAACCGCAAGCATTGTCAAAAAAGCGATGATCCTTTGCACGACCACATGCTTTCGCAAAAAGATTAAAATAACGGCTGTAAATATGGGAATAACCAGAGGCAAGACAATGATGTTGTTACTCATCGGACATTCCTCTCAATTCGTTAAAATCATCCGACCCATTCGTTTGATAGGTGCGGTAGGCTAATACGAGCAAAAAAGCGGTCGTGGCAAAGCTGATTACAATCGCTGTTAAAATCAAAGCCTGCGGCAAGGCATCGGTAAAAGGTTCTTCCCCGTGGCCCAGCAAAGGTACATTTCCGGCTTTTAATCCACCAACCGTCATAATCAGCAAATTCACTGCATGGGACAATACAGCCGTGCCAAGAATGACGCGAATCATATTCCGCGAGAGGATCAAATAGGTAGCCACTGAAACGAGTATCCCAATCAAAACCAACATGACCTGTTCCATACATTTACTCATCCTCACTTATGCTTATAATCATTGTAACGAGCGTGCCAATCACCGTTAAGGCCACTCCCGCTTCAAACAAAGTCACCGTCGATAAATGTTTATCACCTATAAATGGAAACGCAAAATGTCCATCCGTATGAGTTAAAAATGGCAAATCAAAATAAATTGCCCCCAATCCTGTTCCCGTTGCAATCAAAACGCCAAGGGCCGCCACCTTCTTAAAATCAAAGGGGATTTTCTTTTGAATCGTATCGATATCGTACGTTACATAAAGGAGAATGATCCCGGAGGCGAGAACAAGTCCGCCAATGAAGCCTCCCCCCGGTGCATGGTGGCCCGAGAAAAACAAGTACACACCGAGCGTCAGGATAATTAAAGTGATCCCTTTTACGACCGTCCGCAAAATCACATCATTGATTCTCATTTGTTCCCCCTCCTTTTGCTTTCAACTTGATGATGGCGTATACTCCCAAACCTGCAATAAACAACACGACCACTTCAAGCATCGTATCGAAAGCACGGAAATCACCCAAAATTGTGTTGACGATATTTTTTCCTCCGGCCAATTCATAAGAATCATTAAAATAATAAGAAATCGTCATAAATTTCTCGTAGTGAATGGCCGCAAAACCGACCAGCGTAACCGTTGCCCCGGCAGCAGCCGAAATCAAAACATTTCTTATCTTTTTCCATTTTGGAAGCATCTCTTTTTTTATTTCAGGCAAATGTCTGAAACAAATTAAATACAGCACCGTTGAAACAGATTCCACCGCCAGCTGCGTCAATGCCAAATCCGGTGCCCGAAACACGATAAAAAACAAGGCAGTCGAATATCCTAAAACCCCGTTCAGAAATACGGATGTAATACGGGATGTCGCAAACACTATTCCGATGGAAGACACAATCATAATCAACACCAGAATGATTTCAAACACTTCCAGCGATTCAAGATGGACTGGACTTAAAACCATAAGATCCGCGCGAAGAAAATATCCTCCGACAAATAATAAAAAGGCAAGATATATATAAACAAAATAATCTGTCAAATTGCCTGTCATGTACCGGTTTGTCAATCGTGCCGATAATGATTCGCTCAATAAAATCCCGTTATTAAAAATCTCATTCAATGAGAATTTTTGAGGAAGTACCCGATAAATCGGTTTCCAGCTTTTCAAAATACTATACAGAATAATTCCTGCGATGATTACAAAAATCGTCATCCAAAGCTCCGGACTCAATAATCCATGCCAGGCATGGATGGTCGGGGTCAATTCTTGTGTGGATGGAAATGAAGGATAAATGCTTGCCATTGCAGGTCTTAAAATATATTGGCCAAGCAAATTCGGGAAAAAGAAAATTCCAACAACAAAAATGATGAGCGTATAAGGAGAAATCAACATTCCAATTGGCGCTTCATGAGGATGTTTGTCCAGCCAATGGGATTTCACTTTCCCAAAGAATGTTTTCCCGACAATAATCAAGCAGTACACGAACGTGAATACACTCGCAATCCATGCAACGATTGGAATCAGGAAACCGATATGGTCGAGAGAAAAAATGCTCAAATCCTGTATATGAAGAGTCGCAGCGAAAAACATTTCTTTGCTCAAAAATCCGTTGAATGGAGGAAGCCCTGCCATCGATAAACTGCCAATCAACGCAATCGTAAAGGTGAGCGGCATGAAAGACATCAGTCCGCCCAGTCTCCGAATATCGCGCGTACCCAATTCATGGTCGATGATTCCGACCATCATAAACAGCGCACCTTTAAAAGTGGAATGATTAATTAAGTGGAATATGGCAGCAAATGCCGCTTGCGTGTAGATTATCGTTTCAGCGGAATAACCCAGATAGATTGCCACGGAACCCATGCCCAATAAACTCATGATGAGCCCCAGTTGGCTGACCGTCGAAAAGGCGAGCAACGCTTTCAAATCCACTTGCTTCACAGCGTTGAAAGAGCCCCAAAACAGCGTAAATAAACCAACCCCCGTTACCAACCAAAACCAAACCGCTTCTCCGCCAAAAACAGGCGTAAGTCTAGCCACCAAGTAAATGCCCGCTTTTACCATCGTTGCGGAATGCAAATATGCACTCACGGGTGTCGGGGCCTCCATCGCATCCGGCAGCCAAATATAAAACGGAAATTGGGCCGATTTTGTAAAAGCTCCTAATAAAATCAACACAAGCGCCGGCACAAACAAGGCACTGCCGCGAATCAGATCCACTTTATCGATGATTTCCCGGATGCTCAACGTACCGGACACCTCATAAAGCATCAAAAATCCGGCAAGCATAGAAATACCGCCAGCAACCGTTATAAGCATGGATTTTCTTGCTCCGGCTCTGGAAGCTTTCCGATGATGCCAAAAAGCAATCAATAAAAATGATGAAACACTTGTTAATTCCCAAAATCCATATAAAACTAATAAATTATCAGATAGAACAACCCCTAACATTGCCCCCATAAACAAGAGTAGATAGCAATAAAAATGGTATAGCTGTTCACTTCTAGATAAATAGAAAATGGAGTACAAACCAACTAAGCTTCCTACTCCGGTTATGAGTAAACTAAAAATTAAGCTTAGTCCATCCAGATAAGTGGTGAAATTGATACCTAACGAGGGGATCCACTCATGAGTGAAAGTAATGACTTCGCCGTTAGAAATACGGGGAATATAAGCAGCTAATAGAAAAAATAAAATGAAAGATACAGTCATTACAAGCCAGCCAATGTATCTCTTGCTAATGTACCTGTGAAATACGGGAATCATCAGGGCAAAAATAAACGGGGTGAGGACGATGGCAACATCCGTTGTCACTTAATTCTCTCCTCCCTTCACTTATTCCATTCACTTGACGAAAACAAAACTGCATTGCATAATATTGTGTCAACAACATGATTTTAATTGATATGTATTTTTTAGAAAAAATAAACCTTAGTCTACAATTTTAAGTATATAATAAAGCAAAATGGTTTTCATGGATTTTGATTGCGGAATGTTGAAAATTTGTATTACATAAATTTAAGAGGTGCGATAATAATGGTGAATGATATCAAAAAGCAAACGGATGAAAGCATTTTGGTTTGCGTCTATTATGGTTTAAACGGAGAACGGCTGATTCGAAGAGGCCATAAACTCGCTTCTTTGCTCAATTGTCCATTATATATATTAACCGTCGATTCGAAACCTCTCGACAAGTTCGATGCCGAAAAGTCCGGTTATATTGAACGATGGAACGAGTTGGCGAAGGAACTCGGGGTTGAAAAATTTATCATTCGGGATAATGAAAAACGGCCCATTCAAAAAGTGATTGCGGAAGTGGCCAAGGAATTGAACGTATCTCAAATAATCGTTGGGCAAAGCGCCCAAAGCCGATGGGAGGAAATTACAAAAGGGTCTTTATTGAATGTCTTGTTGAAAGAAATTCCTTTTGTTGATTTTCATATTGTGGCCGTAAACCCTCCTACAGAAGATGAAGAAATCGGCATGTATGAAAAAGGAGTCCGGGCTTTTATCGTTCCGGCAGGGGAACGATATAAAATCGTATTTACGTGCCCGAAAGGCCGCTATATCGAAGGGATTTTCTTCAAAGAAATCGGTACCGACTTCGATAATGGCATTTTCCGTTTTTCCCACAACCATAAAATGTGTGAATTGAAAGTTGAGGAAGATTTTGTATCAAATCCCGAAAAGATTCCGGAAGAATATAAACATTATTTGGTGTGATTGGACAGAAGCATGATTGCTTCTGTTTTTTTGTATAGTTCCTTCCTCTTCCGCTCATGCTAAAGGGAGAGGCGAAAGGAGGCTTCTGGATGATGGAAAACTTTTGGGAAGCAAACTTTTTGGACATCGTTTTTCGAAGCGTCATTACCTTTATTGTGATACTAGTATTGGCAAGAATCATTGGGAAAAAACAATTGAGTCAGTTGACCTTCTTCCATTACATTACAGGCATTACAATCGGATCGATTGCCGGTGAAATTACCACTCAAATAAAAACCCCTTTTTTTGACGGTATCATCGCTTTATCCTGTTGGACCATTTTGACCCTTCTCATGAGTTTTATATCGATCAAATCAACGAAAATCCGTGTCATTGTCGATGATCGCCCGACGATTTTGATCCAAAATGGAATGATCAATCAACATGGGCTAAAAAAAGCAAGGCTTCATGTCGATGAATTGGCCATGCTTTTGCGCGAACAAGGCGTCTTTTCCTTTGATGAAGTCCATTATGCCGTATTTGAAACAAACGGTGAACTCAGCGTAATGAAAAAGCCTGAAAATAACCCTGCCACCAAAAAAGATATCAAAGCGGATTATCCAAACTCACCCCTCTTTCCAACCGAAGTTATTTCTGATGGGAAGATTGTGGAGAAAAATCTTTCAGAATTAAACCTAACGGAAGATTGGCTGCTCAACAAACTTAAAAAGAAAAATGTGAAAAAAGTGGAGGATGTGTTTTTTGCACAAGTTCTTGAAGATGGTTCCCTCTATGTTTCCCTTTTTAATAATAGACAAGGTTTGTCCAAAAAAAGCAAGTAAGGACAAACCTTATTTTATGTATGTATAATCAATGCACTTTCATTAAATCGAGAGGGGTGATGATTCCGATCAACTTTTGATGCGGCTTGCCATGTTCCGTAATCAATAGCGCATCATACCGCTTCCCCTTTTCGACACTTTCCTTATAAAGTTCCTTTGCGTGATAAACCGTTAGATTTCTGCTGACAAACTTATAATTGACCCGCTTTTTTTCGTAATTCAAAATTTCTTTGATCGTTGGCATGTCGTAAACCAAAATCTTTTGGTTCGCCACATCCGCCAACCAGTTCGTAATGCCCACCGTCGTGATGAGCCCTTGAAAATCCCTCCCCTCGTAAACAGGAAATTGCGTATATTTCCGTTCCTGAATAATATCTAAAACATCTTTTAGGGAATCTGACGTTTGAAAGGCCACTACCTTCTTTCGAAAAACTTGTCCCACTAAACCCGGGCGGGCTAACAGTTCGTCTATGTATTCGATGCGTTCAACCACTTGTGTATGAGGCTCGGCAATCACAAAATCTTCGGATACCCGATAATGCACAATTACATTTCGCAAATCCGCAAAAGAACGCAATTCATCCTCGTATTTTCTTACTAACGGACTTTTCTTTTTTGCAAAATCCACTAAACGATAAAAAGGCATAAATTCTTTTGCCTTTACGATTTTCCGCAATGTGAATGTGATCCGGTTAAAGGCCGCCAAAAACCGTTCGGAGTTTTTCAACGGACAACCCTCCTTTCCATATTTTTATTACTTACTATTATATTCTAATTTTTCATTTAGCAGAAAATTCTTTATTATGTATTATTTTTCTTCTGGGAAGCGCATTTCAGGCATTATCAAAATTTGCTATACTTTTTTCAAAGAAAAATAGCAGATTTAGTCGAATCATGCTAAAATTAGAAACTCATCAATATTTAACGACAAATTTTTTAAGTGGGTTAACATCATGAAAACCAAGATTATTTATCCATTACTTATCATAGTTGCAGCAAGCAGTTACGGCATCCTTTCGACCGTTATCAAAGTGGCGATGGGCCGTGGATTTACTTCGGATGAAGCCGTTACAAGCCAATATTTAATCGGCTTTTTCCTGGCTTTGGTATGTTTCATCCTGACGAAAGGCAAAATTCCTAAGCTCGGAAAAAAGGAATTCATGCTTCTTCTTTTCGCCGGAATTTTTACCGGTACAACCGGGATCGTTTACGGAAAATCTTTAAATTATTTGCCTGCTTCCCTCGCCGTAGTATTGCTTTTCCAATTCACATGGATCGGCATGTTGATCGACTGCATTTTAAGAAAAAGATGGCCAAGTCGTCCTGAAGCGATTTCCCTCGCCATTCTTTTTGTCGGAACGCTCCTTGCCGCTGGTGTCGCGTTTGAAGCGGATTTATCGAACTTTCAATGGAAAGGCTGGTTGTTCGGCTTTTGTTCAGCCATCAGCTTCGCCATATTCCTGCAAATTAATTCAAGATCCATCGAAGGGATTACAACCATTGAACGAACATTGTTTACATCCTTTTTTGCCCTTGTTTTGATCAGCATATTCTTGTCACCAGAAATACTGTGGAACGGTATATTAATAAGAGAAGGTCTTTGGCAATTCGGTTTAGTGCTCGGATTCTTCGGAACCATCCTGCCGATTTTCCTGCTTGCTTTCGCTGTGCCAAAGGTTGGCGGCGGTATTGCTTCCATCTTAAGCGCCATGGAATTACCCGTTGCGGTCTTCGCTTCGGTCATCGTACTTCATGAAGCCATTACTTGGCTGCAAATCATCGGAATTGTCCTTATTTTGTGGGGAATTGCGTTGCCAACAATGCTTTCTGAAAAACAGTTAAAGAAATTGCAAAAAGAAAAACAATAAGTTTTGTCCGGAAGTGAATGTTTTGTTGATAGAAATCGTTTTTGGGGGCGATGATTGTGATGTTCCAAGAGTATAGAAGCCGCATCCATGAATCTGAGGGTACCCAGTTCCCTTCAAACAGCTATCGTAAAATCGTGCTACAGCCTGCCTATGATGAAGCAAAGAAACATTTTTTGAAAGCAATGGTGCAAATACATATTGCCCATTTAAAAATGCTTGAAGAACAACAACTGGTTTCAAAAGAAGATGCAAAAAAAATCGGTGCTGCAATCGGCCAATTAGACATGGAATATTTTTCAAAACAAGAATATCAACCGCAGTTTGAGGATCTATTTTTCCATATTGAAAATAAATTGATGGAGATGGCTGGTGATATAGCAGGAAATCTGCATATCGGACGAAGCAGAAACGATATGGGCATCGCCATTTATCGCATGACCATCCGCGAAAAACTTCTCGACCTGATGGACGAATTGGTCACCTTAAGAACTTCCCTCATCACCTTTGCATTAGAACACGTAGATACGATCATGATCGGCTATACTCATACCCAACAAGCCCAGCCAACCACTTTTGCCCACTACTTGAAAGCCGTGATTGACCAGCTCACAAGGGATTTTAAACGCATGCAGCACGCTTATGCGACAGTGAACCGGAGCAGTATGGGGGCGGCTGCACTGACAACAACAGGATTCAACATTAACCGCGCAAGAATGCAGGAACTGCTCGCCTTTGATGATATGGTGGAAAATGCGTGGGATGCGGTTGCGGGGGCCGATTATATCGCTGAAACGGCCAGTGTCGTGCAGCTGGCTGCATTGAACCTTGGCCGCACCGCGCAAGACTTCTTGCTGTGGGCCACACAAGAATTTAACGCGATCAGTCTTGCAAGTCCTTATGTTCAAGTAAGTTCCATCATGCCGCAAAAGCGGAATCCCGTTTCCATTGAGCATACCCGTTCACTGCTTTCATCCGTTGTAGGCGATGCTTCCACCGTCTTACAAATGATTCATAACACGCCATTTGGAGATATTGTGGATACGGAAGATGACATGCAGCCTTATATTTGGCGGGCTATGGAAAAATTGCGCGGTATCTACAAATTATTTGGCAGTTTAGTAGTAACCATGGATGTGAATAAAGAAAAGTTGTTGGAACGGGCTGAAAAAAGTTTGGCCAACGTCACTCAATTGGCGGATACCCTTGTCATGACCGAAAATATTTCCTTCCGACAGTCCCATAAACTCGTTTCCGAATGTGTCCGCGCATTGCTTAAAGACAATAAGACTTCCATTGAGGATTTGACTTGGGAACTGGTCAATGCGAAAAGTATTGAGCTCACAAAGAAACCTTTAAAGATTTCAAAGGAAGAATTCTATCAATCTTTGAAACCCGCCCATTTCGTCAATGTCCGCAAAATGCCCGGCGGCCCTGCACCAATGACGATGACCGAATCATTGTTAAAGGCAAAAAGCGAAACATCCGCCCTTTGCAAATGGGTTCAGAATAAAAAGGATGCCATTTTACAAAGTGAAAAACGATTACGACAATATTTGGATGAATGGAGCAGAAAGGAAAAATGAATCAATATGTTTTAGCCATTGATGGAGGAGCGACAAAAACGACTTTGTCATTGAGGGATGCTGAGGGGAAAATCTATTTTGAAAAAACCACTACAAGCACCAATTACCAAGCAATCGGCACAGAAAAAGTCGAAAAGGTGTTAACCGATCTATTAGAAGACGCCTACACTTCAACGGGCATTCAGAACATTGCCGTTGCAGCTTTTGCCATGGCTGGCGTCGATACAAAAAACGGGCTGGCAATCGTACGGAACATAATCGATCGAAGCTGCCAAAATTCATCCTTTTGCATCCATCACACCATTGTTGAAAATGACGTACAGTCCACATTAATCGGATTAACCGGGAACAATGCGGGAGCCCTTGTTATTTCAGGTACAGGTTCAGCCGCTTATGCGACCGATGGCAAAGGAAGAATCGAACGTTCCGGCGGTTGGGGGCACCGGGTTGGAGATGAGGGGAGCGGCTATTGGATCGGAAGGGAAATTTTAAATACCATTTTCAGATATGAAGACGGCCGTCTCCCGAAACCTACCATCCTCACCGACTTGGTATATGACCTTTTGCAAATAAACAATATCGAACAGCTCAACGACTGGATATACCATCCCAATTATACCAATGCCCAAATGGCCAAAATCTCCGCCGTCCTTTCAAAAGCCATCTCTCTTGGAGACGAGCGGGCCATCGATATTGCTTGTGAAGCTGCAAAGGAGTTATCCCTTATGACCGATGCCGTACTTCGGAAAATCGGGCCGATTCATGAGAAGTTTGTAGTTTACTTAAACGGGGGCATACTGAAAAATAATCCGGTCATATTAAAACTATATAAAGATTATGTGAAAGAATTATATCCTCATATTTCCTTCCATTTATGCAATCAAAATCCGATAGACTATATTGCCAACAGGGCACTTCGTTCATTAAAATAATAATGGTTTTTCAATTTCGATCTAGTCGGTCGGTACGTTGGTAACTGGGGCTAATAGAAAAAGCCCCCTTTTTTTATGCTTCAAGAAGTCTCAATCTCCATCTTTTTCAATCCATCATCCGTCGCGAAGATCAAGTAACCATCTTCAACCAGCAAATCACTCACCTTTTCCGGATAGATGATGGATTCTTCCGAGCCGTCAGTGCGTATTCTTGTTAAATACGCCCCATTGGAATAGTTGCTGAAGTAAATCCAATCTCCGGCACCAACGATATATTGTGCTCTGCTTCTTGTTAATCGCTGATTTTCGCCGGTAGCCAAATTCAACCGATATAAGCGATGATGATCCTGAAGATTGCTGTAATAAATATAACCACCTTTTTCAAAAGCATGATCCATTTTTTCCATAAAGGCGTATTGTTTGCTGGTCGCCTTCGGATAGTTCCCTGCTTCCCAACGATGATCCAATTTCATTGTCGCATCATCTACAAGGAAATATTGATATCTTACTGCATTACCGCGGTCAGGCACCGGATCATTCCATGTTGTATCAAGGTGATACCATTCCCCATTCACTTTCACCAAATTCCAAGCATGAGGTCCTGTATTCACCTCTCCCACCACATATAAGGTTTCAATGCCAAGCTCTCTCAACATTTTTAAAGCAAGAAGCGCATAGCCCTGGCAAACGCCTTTATGTTCTTTCAAAACGGCGATTGCGCTATGCGGGCTTAGAGTTGTATCTTCGCTATAAACGGTATTTTTTACGATGTAATCATTCACAAACTTTACCTTTTCAAAATCCGACATGGAGTTGGCATCCACATTGGACAAAATGCTTGCCACTTGTGCATCTACATATTGTTCATAGGCAGCATTGGTTAAATATTCCTGATGCACTTTGATCAGCGCTTTATATTTTCCGTATTCATATTCAATTTTCCGGTCGCCCAGATGGCCTAAAATGTAATGATCCCGGTTGGCTGCGTCTTCCACAGCTTGTTGAAGCAGATGTTCGATATCACTTGTACTTCCCGCGTACTGTATTTCAAAATCCGTTTCCCACTGGCTAAAATGATAATAAAATGCATCGGCCAATTCTTCAACAGATTGCACTTTTGTCGGCAGGTGAATGGTATTTCGCAAAGCGGTAATGGTTGATGTGGTTTCATCAATCGGTTCTTTTGCCGATTGTTTTTCAACATTTGAAATATTGAAGCTATCTATTTTTTCGGCAACCTGGTTTTCGTCAATCCATTGAAGCACGCCATCCCAGATATCTTTTGACAAGTCATAAGCGGGTTTAATCATTACAAGAAGTATCACGAAAATGGTCAAACGCTTTAACAATACCCTTCACCACCTATCGATAAAACTGCTCATAGAAAAAAATTTTCCCCAAATCCATTACAAGTATTGCCAGGAAAATAAAAAGAAGTACTACCGAAATAAAAAAGTTGGTAGCCCTTTTGGTAGTACTATCAAAATGTACGATTTTTGATTTAAAAAGTTTCACTCAAGTTTTTTTATTTATTGTACTTAGTGAAATTTGCAATGATTTGGTGAATGATTTTTTGAGTGCTTACAATTTCATCGTAATGAATAATGGAATTCTTTTTTATTTTTGCCCGTCCAATCGGGATTTCGTAAATCGGGATTTTTCGTTTAATTGCCTCCACCAGCATATTGATGTCATAATCATATGAATTTCCAGGCACTTTCATCAACCATGGCAATTCTTTTGTCGGAATCGAACGCAATCCCGTCTGGGTATCTAAAATCCGGCGATGGAATAGTAATTGAAACAGCCATGAAGCCGCTTGCTGGCCAATTGTATTCATAAAGGACAAATCTTTTGATCGGAAGTTGCGCACACCTAATATAATACCATCGGAAAATAACTTCATCTTCTGCAAAATAAGGTTTACATCATCAATGGTATGTTGTCCATGGGCCCCTACCGTCAACACGGAATGCGATTTGGGAAAATGGTTTAAAACATATCCAAACCCTGTCTTTAACGCCCGGCCTTTTCCTTTATTTTCATCATGATGTAATACCATGCATTGATTCATCGCAGAAATTTCCTGGAAAATCGGTTGGTATTTCGAATCACTGCCGTCATTGACGACAACAATTTGATGAATATCCAATTCTAATAAAGTATTTATATAATGAACGAATGTCGGCAAGGGATTAAGAGTCGGTATGATCACAATTGGCCGTTCCACAGCGAGCTCTCCTTAACAAGAAATATACTAATCTATATATTAGTATACTATTATCAAGTATTCTTTTACATTTCATAAATCCATAAAAGTCATAAAAAATTATCATCCGGCCTGGATGATAATTTTGGTTTCATTCTCGATCAGAATGAATTGCTAATTCATCACGGCTTGTTTCATTTCTTTTTGAAAAGCTTCAATCGCTTGTTCAATATTTACGGCAAGGCCCAGCTCCTGAAGCACTTCCCCGATTGTCCGAATTGCCTTCTCCAGCATGTCAGGGGTCGTATTCCCCATATGACCGATGCGGAACGCTTTCCCGGCTAAATGGGCTAATGAACCGGCAACGACGATTCCTTTTGACGCAAGTTTATTTCGAAAAGCGGCATCCTCCACACCTTCCGGATAGAAAATACAACTTAAGGTAGGGGCGGCCACCTCTTCTTCTGCCAACGGTTTCATTCCATAAGTGCGCAATGCGGCCCGAATTCCCCGGCCATATGCGATATGGCGTTTTTCCCTTCTTTCCATTCCTTCATTTAGGACCATTTTCAACGCTTCATTATAGGCATAAATCAAGTTCACCGGTGGAGTCGCAAAATATTTCGATGGATCTTGCATGATCGGCTTCCAATTTTCTATGTCACAATAGTAAGCAGGAATCCGTCCCAATTGTTCCCTTGCCTTTAATGCCGTTTGATTAAACGCAACAATGGCTAAACCTGGTGGTATGCCAATCGCCTTTTGGGAACCGGTCAACACGACATCCAGCTTATAATCCTTGTGTCCGTATGTTTTGCTCATGTTTTCATCCATTGCTGCGGTTGCCACAACCCCATCCAGAATGACCAGGGCACCAGCCCGTTTAATAATCGGCACCAATGTATCCAAATCCGAAAAAACGCCGGTGGATGTATCTGCGTGCGTAATAGTTACAGCCTTATATTGTTTGCTTTTTAATGTTTCTTCCACTAATTTTGGATCTACTTGTTTCCCCCACTCGGATTGCAACACATCCACTTGAATATCATAAGCTTTTGCCAATTGTGTAAAACGGTCGCCAAAATAACCATGGCTGATGACGAGTAAATGTTCCCCTTTGCCCACCGTGTTGACGATCGCCATTTCCATGGCCAATGTACCTGATCCGGCAATGACAAATACTTCGCCATCCGTCTGAAACAATTGTTTTGTTTGTTCCAAGGCATTTTTATACACTTCAACAAAACGCGGGTCGGTATGTCCTCTTGTTTCAGAGGATAGGGCATCATAAATTTCATCCACTACCGGAGTCGGTCCTGGAATTAGTAGAATATCTTTATTTCGCATCTTTCTCTCGTTCCCCTTTTTAATCTTATTTTTAACAATAGATTCTCGGCAAAACCGTTTTTTCCTTCTTATCTTATGTAAAAAAAAAGACCTTACTTGCTCAGTATCCCAGCTAAGTAAGGTGAAATCCCCAATTTACTAAAATCTATTATTCCTTAACATAACCCCTTTAGCAATAACACTATCAATATAGGAGGCAACCTATAGATAGATATTTTACGATCCCCTTTGTGTAAAATGTAAGCGATTTATTGAATTCGTTCCCAAAATGAATAATCAACAAAAATGTACGTTTACCTGCAATTTCGAAACGACCGTTTTATGATTCTTTTATCCCCATTCTTTGCTACTTTTGACCATTTCTAGAATACCTTTTAATGGCGAATACATTTTGAAACTTCCGTTTATGACATTTTCTCAAAGCGATGTTTTAAATGCTGCCCTCATACCATGAATTTTGATGATGTTATAGTTTAAATCCCGACACATATATTGATTCATACATCCGTTGGAACTTCTTCCATTTGGCAGCTGTTACTTGCACGCCTATTGATTTGGAGTAAACAAATTAGGATTGGCTGATTATAATTTTAGGTTCACATCGTGCGATAATTTACTGACATGACGAAAATTATTACGCCTGAACTTACTGCATCGATCGATAATTTCTGATCGACCGCTGATCCTTTGAGTTTTTGGTGAGAAGGGAATGGAACAATGCCAATCCCCTTCCCCTTATCAATAATCTAGTTTTTTATTACCAGATTAAAATTATACGAATTGTTCAGTTTCTGTTGAACCTGCCATCGCAGTTGTTGAAGAAGTACCGCCAGAAATAACCATTGATACTTCATCGAAGTAACCTGTACCAACTTCACGTTGGTGTCTAGTAGCTGTGTAACCTTTTTTCTCAAGATCGAACTCAGCTTGTTGTAGTTTAGAGTAAGCTGCCATACCTTGATCTTTGTATTCAACAGCCAATTCGAACATTGATTTGTTGAGCGTATGGAATCCTGCTAATGTTACGAATTGGAATTTGTAACCCATCTTCGCGATTTCACGCTGGAATTCCGCAATCTCTTTGTCTGAAAGATTTGCTTTCCAGTTGAAAGATGGAGAGCAGTTGTAAGCTAGCATTTTGCCAGGGAATTTAGAATGGATTCCTTCAGCAAATTTACGGGCTTCTTCTAATGATGGTTTAGATGTTTCACACCAGATTAAGTCAGCGTATGGTGCGTAAGCTAAACCGCGGGCAATTGCTTGATCAATGCCTGCTCTTGTTTTAAAGAATCCTTCTGGTGTACGTTCACCTGTGATGAACTCATGGTCACGAGGGTCGATATCGCTAGTTACCATATCCGCTGCATCAGCATCTGTTCTAGCGATTAGGATTGTATCTACACCCATTACGTCTGCAGCTAGACGTGCAGCGATAAGGTTGCGAACTGCGTTTTGAGTTGGAAGCAATACTTTACCGCCTAAGTGACCGCATTTTTTCTCAGAAGCCAATTGGTCTTCCAAGTGTACTCCAGCAGCACCCGCTTCGATCATTGCTTTTACTAATTCAAACACGTTAAGCGGACCGCCGAATCCTGCTTCTGCATCGGCAACGATTGGTGCAAACCAGTCAAAATTATCGTCGCGGCCTTCAGCATGTTCTATTTGATCAGCACGTTGTAATGCTTGGTTAATGCGTTTTACTACAGCTGGAACTGAGTTAGCTGGATATAATGATTGGTCTGGATACATTTGACCTGCCAAGTTAGCGTCAGCAGCTACTTGCCAACCTGATAGATAAATAGCTTTTAACCCAGCTTTCACTTGTTGTACTGCTTGGTTACCAGTCAATGCACCTAATGCATTGATGAAATCTTCTTCATGAAGTAGTTTCCATAGTTTTGCAGCACCACGTTTTGCCAATGTGTGCTCAACCACTACAGACCCCTGTAATTTTACTACTTCTTCTGCGGAGTATGGGCGCTCAATGCCTTTCCAACGTGGATTTTCAGCCCAATCTTTTTTTAGCGCTTCTACTCTTTCTTTTCTTTCTTGTTGTGATAACATTTCTTTCAACACCTTCCCCTTTATTTCAATACACTCTGTTAGAAAAGTAATTTACATTCTGTTTCATAACAGGTATATTTATTGTAAGACTAATATATAACAGTCAATTCAAAAATGTATAATTTTGTGACGAAATACAGAAATTTCAGGATGAAACAATTATTTTGGGGGATAAATACTTAAGATTCTGAATTTTTAAAAAGGGGGAAGTCCATGTGGAGATGAAATGCGTTGCTATTTCAAATAAGGGGTTAGAGCAATTTAATATTATATTAAAAGATTGGATTCCCAAAAACGCATCCATTGCTTTGGCTTGCGAAGATTCTTACATTCATTACTCCCCAAGTGTTGAACATATGCATTTGACAATTGGGGATAAAATTCATCCTGACAGTGTAGCAGCCCGTGTGATGCAAACCCGTATGAAGACGGATCTTGTCATCGATTGTTCCATATTCGGGCAGCCATATTTCGTGATGGGTTATCCAATTTATTTGGATCAAAAAGAAGCGGCACTGATTATTATTTTCCCATCTTCCTATACACCAGAAAAAAAGGAAACTTATAAATTTTTAACGGGCAAACAGGAAGATATGTGGACACCTGTACCGGTCGAAGAAATTACACATATTGAAAGTTTGCAAAAACGGACTTGGTTTTATGCTAATAATGAACAATTTAAAACAAACTTTACATTAAAAGAATTGGAATCTAAGTTGCCTGAATTTTTTATTCGAATTCATCGTTCCTATATATTAAATATTTACTTTATTAAAAACATTACGAAGGACATCACAACCAACTTTATTATCCAACTGAAGAATGGTATCGAATTGCCTGTCAGCCAATCCTATATTAATGATTTGCGTAGAGTTCTTGAGTTTTGACGGATATTAAAAGAGTCTAATTAATTGTATTTAATTTTTGTGACATTGGAATCGAAATAAGGATGAAGCAATGGTATCTCTTCCTTATTTCGATTTTTTTTGATTTTGTATTGTGGAGGAATTTTTTCTTACAATTCTCTAAATACTTGAGTGGTAATAGTTGTGCTTCATTTTCAAGAATAAACAGACTTTCTGTCTTTAATAGATAGGAGTACAAATGCTGAATTAAGCATGTACAAAAACGCTCGTTTAAAGATGTACATTTTTGATTTCCCCTGTATATTACAACTTTACATGGAGTGGCGGGTATGATAGCCTTGGTTGGCTTGCCAGCCCTTGTTACTGCTGGCTTTTTAGCGGCATATCATGCCCGCAGAGGCTCCGTGTCAAGTTGTAATTATGCACTAACTTGTATAGAGAGCCGTATAACGGTCAAAAGTGTACATGCTTATATAAGCAAAAATGTACATTTTGATACAGACATTTACATAGGAGGAACTTTTTTGGTAATTAAAACCACTACTTTCGTGGTGTTTCTGCTTGCGAAGCGACGTCCTACTCTCGCAGGGGGTCCCCCAACTACCATCGGCGCGAACTCCGAAGCACGTTGACCGGCTACTCTCGTCAGCTTCGGCGGTCCGGTGCTCACGTACCCGACGCTTGCGCTCCGTGCCGCCTCGCTTCCTTGATCTTCTTCTCGTCTACTACTAATGGTTCTTCTGCTTGACTCTTTTATTCCTGTTTCTGTATCGCGCCGAGCTGACCTCCGGTCTTTGGTATTTGGGGGCTTATTTTGGGCAATAAGAAAACACCACTTTCGTGGTGTTTCTGTTTGCGAAGCGACGTCCTACTCTCGCAGGGGGAAGCCCCCAACTACCATCGGCGCTAAAGAGCTTAACTTCCGTGTTCGGTATGGGAACGGGTGTGACCTCTTTGCCATCGTCACTTCACCATATTTAGTTGAGAGGTTGTTCTCTCAAAACTGGATAACGGCATTGAAAGCTTTTCTTTTGGTTAAGTCCTCGATCGATTAGTATCCGTCAGCTCCACACGTCACCGTGCTTCCACCTCGGACCTATCTACCTCATCGTCTTTGAGGGATCTTACTTGCTTATGCAATGGGAAATCTCATCTTGAGGGGGGCTTCATGCTTAGATGCTTTCAGCACTTATCCCGTCCACACATAGCTACCCAGCTGTGCCTTTGGCAAGACAACTGGTACACCAGCGGTGTGTCCATCCCGGTCCTCTCGTACTAAGGACAGCTCCTCTCAAATTTCCTGCGCCCACGACGGATAGGGACCGAACTGTCTCACGACGTTCTGAACCCAGCTCGCGTACCGCTTTAATGGGCGAACAGCCCAACCCTTGGGACCGACTACAGCCCCAGGATGCGATGAGCCGACATCGAGGTGCCAAACCTCCCCGTCGATGTGGACTCTTGGGGGAGATAAGCCTGTTATCCCCGGGGTAGCTTTTATCCGTTGAGCGATGGCCCTTCCATGCGGAACCACCGGATCACTAAGCCCGTCTTTCGACCCTGCTCGACTTGTAGGTCTCGCAGTCAAGCTCCCTTATGCCTTTACACTCTGCGAATGATTTCCAACCATTCTGAGGGAACCTTTGGGCGCCTCCGTTACCTTTTGGGAGGCGACCGCCCCAGTCAAACTGTCCACCTGACACTGTCTCCCAAGCCGATCAGGCTTGCGGGTTAGAATTTCAGTACAACCAGGGTAGTATCCCAAGGGCGCCTCCAGGGAAGCTGGCGCTCCCCCTTCTACGGCTCCTACCTATCCTGTACAAGTTGCACCGAAATTCAATATCAGGTTACAGTAAAGCTCCACGGGGTCTTTCCGTCCTGTCGCGGGTAACCTGCATCTTCACAGGTACTATAATTTCACCGAGTCTCTCGTTGAGACAGTGCCCAGATCGTTACGCCTTTCGTGCGGGTCGGAACTTACCCGACAAGGAATTTCGCTACCTTAGGACCGTTATAGTTACGGCCGCCGTTTACTGGGGCTTCAATTCGGAGCTTCGCTTGCGCTAACTCCTCCTCTTAACCTTCCAGCACCGGGCAGGCGTCAGCCCCTATACGTCACCTTGCGGTTTTGCAGAGACCTGTGTTTTTGATAAACAGTCGCCTGGGCCTATTCACTGCGGCTCATCGGGGCTTGCACCCCAATGAGCACCCCTTCTCCCGAAGTTACGGGGTCATTTTGCCGAGTTCCTTAACGAGAGTTCTCTCGCTCACCTTAGGATTCTCTCCTCGACTACCTGTGTCGGTTTGCGGTACGGGCACCTCCCGCCTCGCTAGAGGCTTTTCTTGGCAGTGTGAAATCAGGAACTTCGCCTCCTAAGAGGCTCCCCATCACCGCTTGGCGTTACGGGAAGCGGATTTGCCTACTTCCCCGCCTTGCGGCTTGGACACGCGCGACCAACGGCGTGCTTTCCCTATCCTCCTGCGTCCCCCCATTGCTCAAACGGCGGGGAGGTGGTACAGGAATATCAACCTGTTGTCCATCGCCTACGCCTTTCGGCCTCGGCTTAGGTCCCGACTAACCCTGAGCGGACGAGCCTTCCTCAGGAAACCTTAGTCATTCGGTGGATGGGATTCTCACCCATCTTTCGCTACTCATACCGGCATTCTCACTTCTAAGCGCTCCACCAGTCCTTCCGGTCTGACTTCTGCGCACTTAGAACGCTCTCCTACCACTCGTGCGAAGCACGAATCCACAGCTTCGGTGAACCGTTTAGCCCCGATACATTTTCGGCGCAGCGTCACTCGACCAGTGAGCTATTACGCACTCTTTAAATGATGGCTGCTTCTAAGCCAACATCCTGGTTGTCTAAGCAACGCCACATCCTTTTCCACTTAACGGTTACTTTGGGACCTTAGCTGGTGGTCTGGGCTGTTTCCCTCTTGACCACGGATCTTATCACTCGTAGTCTGACTCCCGCGTCTAAATAGCTGGCATTCGGAGTTTGTCTGAATTCGGTAACCCGAGGTGGGCCCCTAGTCCAAACAGTGCTCTACCTCCAGTATTCGTTACGCGAGGCTAGCCCTAAAGCTATTTCGGAGAGAACCAGCTATCTCCAAGTTCGATTGGAATTTCTCCGCTACCCACACCTCATCCCCGCACTTTTCAACGTGCGTGGGTTCGGGCCTCCAGTGAGTGTTACCTCACCTTCACCCTGGACATGGGTAGATCACCTGGTTTCGGGTCTACGACCACGTACTCTTTCGCCCTATTCAGACTCGCTTTCGCTGCGGCTCCGTCTCCTCGACTTAACCTTGCACGTAATCGTAACTCGCCGGTTCATTCTACAAAAGGCACGCCATCACCCGTTAACGGGCTCTGACTACTTGTAGGCACACGGTTTCAGGTTCTCTTTCACTCCCCTCCCGGGGTGCTTTTCACCTTTCCCTCACGGTACTGGTTCACTATCGGTCACTAGGGAGTATTTAGCCTTGGGAGATGGTCCTCCCGGATTCCGACGGAATTTCACGTGTTCCGCCGTACTCAGGATCCACTCTGGAGAGGATGGATTTTCGACTACAGGGCTGTTACCTTCTACGGCCGTCCTTTCCAGAACGGTTCGTCTAACCCATCCTTTTGTAACTCCGTATAGAGTGTCCTACAACCCCAAGAGGCAAGCCTCTTGGTTTGGGCTGTTCCCGTTTCGCTCGCCGCTACTCAGGGAATCGATGTTTCTTTCTTCTCCTCCAGGTACTTAGATGTTTCAGTTCCCTGGGTGTGCCCTCTTAACGCTATGAATTCACGTTAAGATACTGCTCCATTACGAGCAGTGGGTTGCCCCATTCGGAAATCTCCGGATCAAAGCTTACTTACAGCTCCCCGAAGCATATCGGTGTTAGTCCCGTCCTTCATCGGCTCCTAGTGCCAAGGCATCCACCGTGCGCCCTTACTAACTTAACCTAAAAATTAAGAGCTTACAGTAAATTTCTTGCTTTCAATGTCGTTTATCCAGTTTTCAAAGAACAAAACTCTTGATTGAAGGCATGAACCTTCAAAACTGAACCCAAAACGTTAATGTTTTCCGTTTATATCCTTAGAAAGGAGGTGATCCAGCCGCACCTTCCGATACGGCTACCTTGTTACGACTTCACCCCAATCATCTGTCCCACCTTCGGCGGCTGGCTCCCGGAGGGTTACCTCACCGACTTCGGGTGTTACAGACTCTCGTGGTGTGACGGGCGGTGTGTACAAGGCCCGGGAACGTATTCACCGCGGCATGCTGATCCGCGATTACTAGCGATTCCGGCTTCATGCAGGCGAGTTGCAGCCTGCAATCCGAACTGAGAGTGGCTTTTTGGGATTCGCTCCCCCTCGCGGGTTTGCCGCCCTTTGTACCACCCATTGTAGCACGTGTGTAGCCCAGGTCATAAGGGGCATGATGATTTGACGTCATCCCCACCTTCCTCCGTATTTGTACGGCAGTCTCCTTAGAGTGCCCAACTGAATGATGGCAACTAAGGACAAGGGTTGCGCTCGTTGCGGGACTTAACCCAACATCTCACGACACGAGCTGACGACAACCATGCACCACCTGTCACCGCTGTCCCCGAAGGGAAAGCCATGTCTCCATGGCGGTCAGCGGGATGTCAAGACCTGGTAAGGTTCTTCGCGTTGCTTCGAATTAAACCACATGCTCCACCGCTTGTGCGGGCCCCCGTCAATTCCTTTGAGTTTCAGTCTTGCGACCGTACTCCCCAGGCGGAGTGCTTAATGCGTTAGCTGCAGCACTAAGGGGCGGAAACCCCCTAACACCTAGCACTCATCGTTTACGGCGTGGACTACCAGGGTATCTAATCCTGTTTGCTCCCCACGCTTTCGCGCCTCAGCGTCAGTTACAGGCCAGGAAGCCGCCTTCGCCACTGGTGTTCCTCCATATCTCTACGCATTTCACCGCTACACATGGAATTCCGCTTCCCTCTCCTGCACTCAAGTCTCCCAGTTTCCAATGACCCTCCCCGGTTGAGCCGGGGGCTTTCACATCAGACTTAAGAGACCGCCTGCGCGCGCTTTACGCCCAATAATTCCGGACAACGCTTGCCACCTACGTATTACCGCGGCTGCTGGCACGTAGTTAGCCGTGGCTTTCTAGTAAGGTACCGTCAGGGCGCAGCCAGTGACTGCTGCGCTTGTTCTTCCCTTACAACAGAGCTTTACGATCCGAAGACCTTCTTCGCTCACGCGGCGTTGCTCCATCAGGCTTTCGCCCATTGTGGAAGATTCCCTACTGCTGCCTCCCGTAGGAGTCTGGGCCGTGTCTCAGTCCCAGTGTGGCCGATCACCCTCTCAGGTCGGCTACGCATCGTCGCCTTGGTAGGCCGTTACCCCACCAACTAGCTAATGCGCCGCGGGCCCATCCTATAGTGATAGCAGAACCATCTTTCAACCCCGAAGCATGCGCTTCGGTGTGTTATCCGGTATTAGCACGCGTTTCCGCGAGTTATCCCGGTCTATAGGGCAGGTTACCCACGTGTTACTCACCCGTCCGCCGCTAACCAATTAAAAAGCAAGCTTTCTAATTGGTCCGCTCGACTTGCATGTATTAGGCACGCCGCCAGCGTTCGTCCTGAGCCAGGATCAAACTCTCCATAAAAGAAAAGTTGATTAGCTCAAACTTTTGTCCGTATCCAATCCGCCAACGAGGGTCAACGAATTGGAAAATTTATATCATTAACGTTTCGGTGTTCAGTTTTCAAGGTTCATGGTGGAGCATAGCGGGATCGAACCGCTGACCTCCTGCGTGCAAAGCAGGCGCTCTCCCAGCTGAGCTAATGCCCCAACATAACAATGGTCGGGAAGACAGGATTCGAACCTGCGACCCCTTGGTCCCAAACCAAGTGCTCTACCAAGCTGAGCTACTTCCCGGTCCCTTTTCTTTTATGGCGCGCCAGGCAGGAGTCGAACCCACAACCTTCTGATCCGTAGTCAGACGCTCTATCCAATTGAGCTACTGGCGCTTCATCTTCATGTTGGTGCCGAGGACCGGAGTCGAACCGGTACGGTAGTCACCTACCGCAGGATTTTAAGTCCTGTGCGTCTGCCTATTCCGCCACCCCGGCTTTTTGGAGCGGAAGACGGGGTTCGAACCCGCGACCCCCACCTTGGCAAGGTGGTGTTCTACCACTGAACTACTTCCGCATAAATTAAAATATGGTGCGGGTGAAGGGAGTCGAACCCCCACGCCGTAAGGCGCTAGATCCTAAGTCTAGTGCGTCTGCCAATTCCGCCACACCCGCAATATTAAATGGTGAGCCATGAAGGACTTGAACCTTCGACCCTCTGATTAAAAGTCAGATGCTCTACCACTGAGCTAATGGCTCATGATGGTGCCGGCGAAAGGAATCGAACCCTCAACCCACTGATTACAAGTCAGTTGCTCTACCAATTGAGCTACACCGGCACGTATGGTGGAGGATGACGGGATCGAACCGCCGACCCTCTGCTTGTAAGGCAGATGCTCTCCCAGCTGAGCTAATCCTCCATCTGATAGCCTAGCGACGTCCTACTCTCGCAGGGGGAAGCCCCCAACTACCATCGGCGCTAAAGAGCTTAACTTCCGTGTTCGGTATGGGAACGGGTGTATCCTCTTTGCCATCGTCACTAGACTATTTAATTTGGAACATGAATTATTATAACACTTTATTAACGAATTACAAGTGTTTTTTTTAAATAATTTTTGTTCCTTCAAAACTGGATAACGGCATTGAAAGCATTTCTTTTGGTTAAGTCCTCGATCGATTAGTATCCGTCAGCTCCACACGTCACCGTGCTTCCACCTCGGACCTATCTACCTCATCGTCTTTGAGGGATCTTACTTGCTTATGCAATGGGAAATCTCATCTTGAGGGGGGCTTCATGCTTAGATGCTTTCAGCACTTATCCCGTCCACACATAGCTACCCAGCTGTGCCTTTGGCAAGACAACTGGTACACCAGCGGTGTGTCCATCCCGGTCCTCTCGTACTAAGGACAGCTCCTCTCAAATTTCCTGCGCCCACGACGGATAGGGACCGAACTGTCTCACGACGTTCTGAACCCAGCTCGCGTACCGCTTTAATGGGCGAACAGCCCAACCCTTGGGACCGACTACAGCCCCAGGATGCGATGAGCCGACATCGAGGTGCCAAACCTCCCCGTCGATGTGGACTCTTGGGGGAGATAAGCCTGTTATCCCCGGGGTAGCTTTTATCCGTTGAGCGATGGCCCTTCCATGCGGAACCACCGGATCACTAAGCCCGTCTTTCGACCCTGCTCGACTTGTAGGTCTCGCAGTCAAGCTCCCTTATGCCTTTACACTCTGCGAATGATTTCCAACCATTCTGAGGGAACCTTTGGGCGCCTCCGTTACCTTTTGGGAGGCGACCGCCCCAGTCAAACTGTCCACCTGACACTGTCTCCCAAGCCGATCAGGCTTGCGGGTTAGAATTTCAGTACAACCAGGGTAGTATCCCAAGGGCGCCTCCAGGGAAGCTGGCGCTCCCCCTTCTACGGCTCCTACCTATCCTGTACAAGTTGCACCGAAATTCAATATCAGGTTACAGTAAAGCTCCACGGGGTCTTTCCGTCCTGTCGCGGGTAACCTGCATCTTCACAGGTACTATAATTTCACCGAGTCTCTCGTTGAGACAGTGCCCAGATCGTTACGCCTTTCGTGCGGGTCGGAACTTACCCGACAAGGAATTTCGCTACCTTAGGACCGTTATAGTTACGGCCGCCGTTTACTGGGGCTTCAATTCGGAGCTTCGCTTGCGCTAACTCCTCCTCTTAACCTTCCAGCACCGGGCAGGCGTCAGCCCCTATACGTCACCTTGCGGTTTTGCAGAGACCTGTGTTTTTGATAAACAGTCGCCTGGGCCTATTCACTGCGGCTCATCGGGGCTTGCACCCCAATGAGCACCCCTTCTCCCGAAGTTACGGGGTCATTTTGCCGAGTTCCTTAACGAGAGTTCTCTCGCTCACCTTAGGATTCTCTCCTCGACTACCTGTGTCGGTTTGCGGTACGGGCACCTCCCGCCTCGCTAGAGGCTTTTCTTGGCAGTGTGAAATCAGGAACTTCGCCTCCTAAGAGGCTCCCCATCACCGCTTGGCGTTACGGGAAGCGGATTTGCCTACTTCCCCGCCTTGCGGCTTGGACACGCGCGACCAACGGCGTGCTTTCCCTATCCTCCTGCGTCCCCCCATTGCTCAAACGGCGGGGAGGTGGTACAGGAATATCAACCTGTTGTCCATCGCCTACGCCTTTCGGCCTCGGCTTAGGTCCCGACTAACCCTGAGCGGACGAGCCTTCCTCAGGAAACCTTAGTCATTCGGTGGATGGGATTCTCACCCATCTTTCGCTACTCATACCGGCATTCTCACTTCTAAGCGCTCCACCAGTCCTTCCGGTCTGACTTCTGCGCACTTAGAACGCTCTCCTACCACTCGTGCGAAGCACGAATCCACAGCTTCGGTGAACCGTTTAGCCCCGATACATTTTCGGCGCAGCGTCACTCGACCAGTGAGCTATTACGCACTCTTTAAATGATGGCTGCTTCTAAGCCAACATCCTGGTTGTCTAAGCAACGCCACATCCTTTTCCACTTAACGGTTACTTTGGGACCTTAGCTGGTGGTCTGGGCTGTTTCCCTCTTGACCACGGATCTTATCACTCGTAGTCTGACTCCCGCGTCTAAATAGCTGGCATTCGGAGTTTGTCTGAATTCGGTAACCCGAGGTGGGCCCCTAGTCCAAACAGTGCTCTACCTCCAGTATTCGTTACGCGAGGCTAGCCCTAAAGCTATTTCGGAGAGAACCAGCTATCTCCAAGTTCGATTGGAATTTCTCCGCTACCCACACCTCATCCCCGCACTTTTCAACGTGCGTGGGTTCGGGCCTCCAGTGAGTGTTACCTCACCTTCACCCTGGACATGGGTAGATCACCTGGTTTCGGGTCTACGACCACGTACTCTTTCGCCCTATTCAGACTCGCTTTCGCTGCGGCTCCGTCTCCTCGACTTAACCTTGCACGTAATCGTAACTCGCCGGTTCATTCTACAAAAGGCACGCCATCACCCGTTAACGGGCTCTGACTACTTGTAGGCACACGGTTTCAGGTTCTCTTTCACTCCCCTCCCGGGGTGCTTTTCACCTTTCCCTCACGGTACTGGTTCACTATCGGTCACTAGGGAGTATTTAGCCTTGGGAGATGGTCCTCCCGGATTCCGACGGAATTTCACGTGTTCCGCCGTACTCAGGATCCACTCTGGAGAGGATGGATTTTCGACTACAGGGCTGTTACCTTCTACGGCCGTCCTTTCCAGAACGGTTCGTCTAACCCATCCTTTTGTAACTCCGTATAGAGTGTCCTACAACCCCAAGAGGCAAGCCTCTTGGTTTGGGCTGTTCCCGTTTCGCTCGCCGCTACTCAGGGAATCGATGTTTCTTTCTTCTCCTCCAGGTACTTAGATGTTTCAGTTCCCTGGGTGTGCCCTCTTAACGCTATGAATTCACGTTAAGATACTGCTCCATTACGAGCAGTGGGTTGCCCCATTCGGAAATCTCCGGATCAAAGCTTACTTACAGCTCCCCGAAGCATATCGGTGTTAGTCCCGTCCTTCATCGGCTCCTAGTGCCAAGGCATCCACCGTGCGCCCTTACTAACTTAACCTTACGGCTTACGATTTGCTTGCGCCTCGTAACCCTTGATGGTTTGCTTTTCTATCAGAAAAGCGTAAGAACTTTACAGTAAATTTCTTGCTTTCAATGTCGTTTATCCAGTTTTCAAAGAACAAAACTCTTGATTGAAGGCATGAACCTTCAAAACTGAACCCAAAACGTTAATGTTTTCCGTTTATATCCTTAGAAAGGAGGTGATCCAGCCGCACCTTCCGATACGGCTACCTTGTTACGACTTCACCCCAATCATCTGTCCCACCTTCGGCGGCTGGCTCCCGGAGGGTTACCTCACCGACTTCGGGTGTTACAGACTCTCGTGGTGTGACGGGCGGTGTGTACAAGGCCCGGGAACGTATTCACCGCGGCATGCTGATCCGCGATTACTAGCGATTCCGGCTTCATGCAGGCGAGTTGCAGCCTGCAATCCGAACTGAGAGTGGCTTTTTGGGATTCGCTCCCCCTCGCGGGTTTGCTGCCCTTTGTACCACCCATTGTAGCACGTGTGTAGCCCAGGTCATAAGGGGCATGATGATTTGACGTCATCCCCACCTTCCTCCGTATTTGTACGGCAGTCTCCTTAGAGTGCCCAACTGAATGATGGCAACTAAGGACAAGGGTTGCGCTCGTTGCGGGACTTAACCCAACATCTCACGACACGAGCTGACGACAACCATGCACCACCTGTCACCGCTGTCCCCGAAGGGAAGGCCATGTCTCCATGGCGGTCAGCGGGATGTCAAGACCTGGTAAGGTTCTTCGCGTTGCTTCGAATTAAACCACATGCTCCACCGCTTGTGCGGGCCCCCGTCAATTCCTTTGAGTTTCAGTCTTGCGACCGTACTCCCCAGGCGGAGTGCTTAATGCGTTAGCTGCAGCACTAAGGGGCGGAAACCCCCTAACACCTAGCACTCATCGTTTACGGCGTGGACTACCAGGGTATCTAATCCTGTTTGCTCCCCACGCTTTCGCGCCTCAGCGTCAGTTACAGGCCAGGAAGCCGCCTTCGCCACTGGTGTTCCTCCATATCTCTACGCATTTCACCGCTACACATGGAATTCCACTTCCCTCTCCTGCACTCAAGTCTCCCAGTTTCCAATGACCCTCCCCGGTTGAGCCGGGGGCTTTCACATCAGACTTAAGAGACCGCCTGCGCGCGCTTTACGCCCAATAATTCCGGACAACGCTTGCCACCTACGTATTACCGCGGCTGCTGGCACGTAGTTAGCCGTGGCTTTCTAGTAAGGTACCGTCAGGGCGCAGCCAGTGACTGCTGCGCTTGTTCTTCCCTTACAACAGAGCTTTACGATCCGAAGACCTTCTTCGCTCACGCGGCGTTGCTCCATCAGGCTTTCGCCCATTGTGGAAGATTCCCTACTGCTGCCTCCCGTAGGAGTCTGGGCCGTGTCTCAGTCCCAGTGTGGCCGATCACCCTCTCAGGTCGGCTACGCATCGTCGCCTTGGTAGGCCGTTACCCCACCAACTAGCTAATGCGCCGCGGGCCCATCCTATAGTGATAGCAGAACCATCTTTCAACCCCGAAGCATGCGCTTCGGTGTGTTATCCGGTATTAGCACGCGTTTCCGCGAGTTATCCCGGTCTATAGGGCAGGTTACCCACGTGTTACTCACCCGTCCGCCGCTAACCAATTAAAAAGCAAGCTTTCTAATTGGTCCGCTCGACTTGCATGTATTAGGCACGCCGCCAGCGTTCGTCCTGAGCCAGGATCAAACTCTCCATAAAAGAAAAGTTGATTAGCTCAAACTTTTGTCCGTATCCAATCCGCCAACGAGGGTCAACGAATTGGAAAATTTATAACATTAACGTTTCGGTGTTCAGTTTTCAAGGTTCATTTATAATAGAGACAACTTTTATAATATAACATTTAAACTTTCGTATGTCAACAACTTTTTAAGTCGTTCTCTTATGAATCGCCAAGCATTTTATTAAAATAACTTTCATCGGCGACAGCTTTTATATAATAACATCCGAAAAATCAGATGTCAACACTTTTCGCTATTTTTTATTTGTATTTTTCATCGATCAAACATTGATTTTTGGCTATCCACCAAAAACAAAGCTCTCTGACTATTATGTTAATAGGTAACCGATTCAATTACAACTCTATGAAAAAACCTTCACTTAACATTCAAATCTTTATAAAAATTTATTCGCGATCGTTTAAATATTATTATCCGTCAAAAGAAAACAAGGATGGTCTTGAATTGAAATCCGCAAGACCTGCCCGTTCGCAAAAAGAAATCGCTGTCTGGAAAATTAGGAAGTTTCCAGACAGCCATAATAACTCATTATTTTCTATTAAAAACAATCAGTCTCTTGGACGCATTGTTGGGAATAGTAATACGTCACGGATAGATTGAGAGTTTGTCAATAACATCACTAAACGGTCGATACCGATCCCTAAACCGCCAGTTGGAGGCATACCGTATTCCAATGCTTCAAGGAAGTCTTCATCCATTTCATGTGCTTCATCGTTTCCGGCAGCTTTTTCAGCTAATTGCGCTTCGAAACGTTCCCGTTGGTCGATTGGATCGTTTAATTCTGTAAAGGCATTGGCATGTTCTCGGCGAACGATGAACAATTCAAAGCGATCCGTGAAACGTTCATCTTCTGCATTTTTCTTCGCTAATGGAGAAATTTCAACAGGATGACCGTACACAAATGTCGGCTGGATTAATGTTTCCTCCACTTTTTGCTCGAAGAATTCGTTAATGATATGGCCTACATCATGCATATCTTGAATTTCCACACCATGCTCTTTTGCAAGGCTTCTTGCTTCTTCAAGTGTCATTGGTTGCCAGAAGTCCACACCCGTTACTTCTTTAATGGCATCCACCATATGCACCCGTTTCCATCCTGGTGAAAGGTCGATTTCATCTTCCCCGTATTGGATTTTTGTTGTGCCGAGCACTTCTTGGGCTACATGGGAAATCAAGTTTTCCGTAAGCTCCATAATATCGCGGAAATCCAAATAAGCACCGTATAGTTCCAATAACGTAAATTCCGGATTGTGACGTGTTGAAATACCTTCATTACGGAATACTCGTCCAATTTCGTAAACTTTTTCGAGTCCGCCTACAATTAAACGTTTTAAATGCAATTCCAGTGCAATGCGCAAGTATAAATCCATATCCAAGGCATTATGATGGGTAATGAATGGGCGTGCTGCTGCGCCCCCGGCAACTGTGTGTAAAATTGGTGTTTCCACTTCCAAATAACCTTGTCCATCTAAAAAGTTGCGGATTGAACGAATAATTTTGGAACGAGTAATAAACGTTTCTTTGCTTTGAGGATTTGTCATCAAGTCTAAATAACGTTGGCGATAGCGTTGTTCAACGTCCTGCAACCCGTGGAATTTCTCAGGCATTGGCCGCAATGATTTTGATAGGAAAGTGAATTCATTCGCTTTTACGGAAAGTTCCCCGGTATTTGTTTTGAAAACGACTCCGCGAACACCAACGATATCTCCCAAATCCGCATGTTTAAATAAATCGTAGGCTTCTTCCCCTACCCGATCTTGACGTACATAAATTTGAATTTGACCAGCTACATCTTGGATGTGGGCAAATCCGGCTTTCCCTTTTCCACGCTTTGTCATGATACGCCCAGCAACAATTACTTCATTCTCTTTTTCTTCCAACTCTTCTTTTGTAAATGCATCAAATTCTTCGCGAACCCCAGAAGACAAGTGTGTGCGTTCGAAACGTTGACCAAATGGATCGATACCCTTTGCACGAATATCATTTAACTTTTGGCGTCTCACCAAAAGCTGATCATTTAATTCTTCAATATTTGACACGTCTTTCACTCCTCATAAATTTTAAAACGTTCTTTTCATAGTCCACAATGTTTCTATTGTACACAATTTCTATCTTCTCTTCATCTATTTTGAAAGATTTTTTACGTTTTCCCGACGATTAAAAAGATAAATACTTTCGGATATAATGTTCTTATATTCAGAAGTAATAATATACTTTTCAGGAGGTGTTTTCAATGTATCGCAAAATTGATGACTTCATCAAAGATTGGAAAGTCAATTGTGCCGGAACCATTGCCATTATGGAATCCATCACGGAAGATAAAAAACATGTTTCCATTGTGGAAGGCCACAATTCCCTTGAGTTCCTAAGTTGGCATTTGACGAATGCCCCTTCTTTCTTCTTCGGTTTA
This sequence comes from Ureibacillus sp. FSL W7-1570, assembly GCF_038593265.1. Classification (GTDB taxonomy): domain Bacteria; phylum Bacillota; class Bacilli; order Bacillales_A; family Planococcaceae; genus Ureibacillus; species Ureibacillus suwonensis. Next base: position 2,524,897 of record NZ_CP151979.1, on the reverse strand, counting down.
ATCGGTCAGCCGTTGAATGTACAGCTTAATCCGTCCACACCCCCGCAGACAATAAAAGATATCATCTATGAATATAAAAAAGTAAGCGATGAAGTTGTTAAGAATGTAAAAAACTTAAAGGATGAATCATTGGAAAAAGAAGTGGACATGCTCGGAAAACCGACGCCTATTGGTGAAATACTCCGCTCATTGGTCGATCATCAAACCCATCACCGCGCGCAAATGCAAGTATTATTGAGACAAGCCGGTTTGCCTGTCCCTGGCGTCATGGGACCGACAAAAGAACAATCAAAGGCGTAAAGATGTACATTCAGTACAAGCCGTCTCAGGTTTTGAGACGGCTTTATCACATACTTTATTTAGATTGAGAATAATTTCTATACAACCAGAAACTCCGGTTGCGGCTGTTCTTCCCATTGTTCCACTACACCGAGTAAAATGGCACGCATTTCATCCGCTGTTTCCACTTGATTAATCGCATTTCGAACATTGCCGTTGCCGCGGATTCCTTTTAAATACCAAGCTGCATGTTTACGCATTTCCCGTACGGCCACATATTCCCCTTTTAATTGGATGAGGCGTTCAAAATGCAATAAACAAACATCGATTTTTTCCCGAACGGACGGCTCCGGTTTCAACTCGCCGGTTTCCAGGTATTGCACTGTTCGATAAATCATCCATGGATTTCCTAGCGCAGCCCGACCGATCATCACGGCATCAACGCCGGTTTCATCCAACATGCGTTTGGCATCTTGCGGCGTTTCCACGTCACCATTGCCTATGACTGGGATGTTGACATGTTCCTTTACTTGGCGAATCACATTCCAATCGGCTTTCCCTTCGTACATTTGAACCCTTGTCCGTCCGTGTACGGCTACGGCGCTGCCGCCAGCTCTTTCAATGGCTTGCGCATTTTCAACAGCAAAGATATGTTCATCATCCCAACCGATGCGCATTTTTACCGTCACCGGCTTGTTCACCGCATCCACAACCGCCGCCACCATTTCATACACTTTTTCCGGATTCAACAACCATTTTGCACCCGCTTCACATTTAATGACCTTGTTTACAGGGCAGCCCATATTAATGTCAATGATATCCGCATTTGTATATTGATCGACAAATTTGGCCGCTTCCACAAGGGTCTCCTTTTCTCCTCCGAAAATCTGCAGGGCAATCGGTTTTTCCCTTTCATCTATATAAAGCATCTCCAACGTTTTCTTGTTGCGGGTAACCAATCCTTTATCGCTGATCATTTCAGCGTAAACGAGACCCGCCCCAAATTCCTTCACCGTGAGTCTAAAAGCCACGTTGCTTACTCCCGCCATTGGAGCCAGCACCACGCGGTTTGCCATCACAATATTCCCAATTTGAAAAGGCTTTTTCTCATTCAACGCGCCGTCCCCCCTTTCCGTTCGAACAATTGTATATAAACGCCTGCTATTACACGTTGTCAATCATCGTTACAAAGAGATCGAATCCTTCCACTTCCGGATGCCTTCTTTTTCAAGATCCATGTCCTTTAATGCGGCTTCCGCTTGAACCAGTTTTTCAGTGAATGGCTTCCTTGCCACATCTTTCAGCGGAACGAGCACAAAGGCTCTTTCAAACATCCGCGGATGGGGAATGATTAAATTCTCCGTTTCAATATTGTCGTTATTATACAATAAAATGTCAAGGTCAATGGTCCTTGGTCCCCATCGGATTGTCCTTACGCGCCCCAATTCATTTTCAATGGACTGGCACGCTTCCAACAATTCAAATGGAGTTAAAGTTGTACGGGCATAAATCGCAATATTTAAAAAGGAGGGTTGATCAACATATCCTACTGGCGCCGTTTCATATACGGGAGATATCTTTTGGACAAAAATCCCCGCTTTCCGTCGAAGCAATTCAATTGCCGCTTTTAAATTTTCTTCCCGGTCTCCCATGTTGGTTCCTAAAGATAAATAAACATCATTCACTGTAATGACCCCTTACAATTTCGACCGCCACTTCCTTATAATGTCCTGGAATTGGCGGATCCGGTTTAACGAGTTCCACTTTGCATCCAAACACTTGTCCTTCGTATTTTTCCAAAATGGTTGAAGCAATCGCCTCCGCTGCAGCTTCAATCAATTGATAAGGTTTTCCTTCCATAATGGATTTGCATAATTCATACACTTCCACATAATTCACTGTATATTGCAAATCGTCGGTTTCTCCTGCTTTTCTTGTATTTACCGCAAGGGATACCGTCACCCGGAACCGTTGACCCAACACCGTTTCTTCGGGCAACACACCGTGATATCCATAAAATTGCATATCTCTCAAATGAATATAATCCATAACACTCCTCCTAAAAGAATTAATGTCTTTCAGGGAGTTCACCCTTCACTTCAAATTTTCCCATCAAAGCATCCATCATTTTCACCGTTCTTGCCACTTCCTTCACATCGTGGACCCGAACGATATGGCAACCTTTCATGACACCATATGCACATGTGGCGGCTGTACCCTCAACCCGTTCATGCAACGGCAGTCCCAAAATCGTACCGATCAGCCGTTTTCTTGATGTGGCTAACAACACCGGATATCCCCATTCGACGAGCTCGTCCAATCGCTGCATTGTTTCAATGCTTTGCTGCAAGTTCTTCACAAAGCCGATACCCGGATCCAGAATGATATGCTCATCCGGCACGCCGGCAGCTTTGACGATCTCAATACTTTCCTTTAAGTCATTTAAAAAATCCTCAAAGTAATTGGTGTAATTCGCATCCTCCCGATTGTGCATCAAAATGATGGGAACGTTATACTGGGAAGCGACTTTGGCCATTTCCGGATCCGCCTTTGCACCCCATATGTCATTAATGATATGCGCACCCGCTTCAATGGCAGCCCGGGCAACAGCCGATTTATAAGTATCAATGGATATGATGGCCGGTACTTCTTCTCTCAATGCTTTTATGACCGGAACGACACGGGCAATCTCTTCCTCATCCGAAATGCGGGTATATCCAGGACGGGTCGACTCACCGCCGACATCAATGATTTTCGCGCCATCTTGCACCATTTGTTTGGCATGCTCTATAGCTGCATCAAGGGAATTGTACTTCCCTCCGTCAGAAAATGAATCCGGCGTCACATTTAAAATCCCCATCACGAAAGTCTCTTTTGTATAATCGAGCTCTATATTATTAATCATTAACGGTTTAGGATATTTCGATAACATGAAAAACGCACCCCAAATCATTCTTCGTCCTAAATTCATTCGAAACAAGTATACCATTTCCGTAGAAGAAGGACTTAATACTTTTTCTCTTCGCCCTTGGATGAAACACCCAAAATTTCCCGTGCAATATCCAATTAAAATTTTGCAAAAAAAAATCGACATCATCCAAAAAGGACAATGCCGATTTTTCTTCATATTAGTCTTCAAAGTTGTATAAAGCTGTTGATAAGTAACGTTCACCGTTAGATGGAACAATTGCTAGAACGTTGGAACCTTTGCCTAAGCGTTTTGCCGTTTGGATTGCTGCGTAGATGGCAGCACCTGAAGAAATACCGCATAAAATACCTTCTTCACGGCCTACTTTACGAGCTGTTTCGAAGGCTTGTTCATTTTCTACCGGGAATACAGAATTGTAAACTTCAGTATTTAATACTTCCGGTACGAAGCCTGCACCAATACCTTGGATTTTGTGTGAACCTGGTTTACCGCCGGATAATACTGGTGAATCTTTAGGTTCAACCGCAATAATTTCAATGTTAGGGAATTTTTCTTTTAACACTTCCCCGGCACCTGTGATTGTACCGCCAGTACCAACCCCAGCAACAAAGGCATCCAATTGTACTCCTGAATTTTCAAATGCTTCCACAATTTCAGGACCTGTAGTTAAACGGTGGATTTCTGCGTTTGCAGGGTTTTCAAATTGTTGTGGCATGAAATAACCATTTTCTTCTGCAAGAGCTGTTGCTTTTGCAATGGCACCTTTCATACCTTCAGGACCAGGTGTTAATACCAATTCAGCACCATAAGCGCGAAGCAATTTACGGCGTTCGATACTCATTGTTTCAGGCATTACTAAAATTGCGCGGTAACCTTTTGCGGCAGCGATCATTGCAAGCCCGATACCAGTGTTTCCTGAAGTTGGTTCGATAATTGTGCCGCCTGGTTTTAATCGGCCGTCTTTTTCAGCCGCTTCAATCATCGCTAAAGCAATACGGTCTTTAACTGAACTTCCTGGGTTGAAATATTCCAATTTCACCCAAACTGTTCCTTCATCTTCAGTTGTTTGATGATTTAATTTTACGATTGGTGTACGACCTACTAATTCAGTAATAGAATTATATAATTTGCTCATCACGGGTTCCCCTTTCAAATACCGACTATGTTTATAGGTTTTCATGTTTTAATATTAACAACAATTATTGTTTTTTGTCAATGAAAATGCCAGTGAAATTTTGTAAAAATTTATTAAAGTTTTATTATTCATTCTTCCCCATAGAACCAAGTTACATTAAACTCTTTCCAAAACATTTCTGTGGAAATGGTTGATGGCAATTGTTCCATCGCCAAAACTCTTTTAATATGCTCTTTTACCTCTTTGTATTTGAAGGATTTCCCTTCGATCTTTTCATCTACTTGAACAATTCCATACCGCCCATCTCTTAATAAGACTGGTTCGCTGATTTCGCTTTTCTCAAGTTGTTGAAGCGCTTTCACAATGGCAGGATCCACATTTGAGTTTTTTGTGATATAACCGATATCCCCGCCCAGACTTGCTGACACTTGTTCAACAGAGCGCTCTCTGGCCAATACGGAAAAGTTTGAGCCTTCATCAAGTTCCTTCAATACTTTTTCTGCATCATCCTTTGTATTCACCACAATCAATTTTGCGCGGTACGTCGCTGGGATATTATATAACGATGCATTTTCTTTATAATAATTCTCCATTTCTTCTTCATCGATAATGACATCTTTCGTTAATACTTTTTCCAAGATCAATTGGGATCTAATTTGTTTTTTCAGTTCATCTTCCCCCAATTGCCGCATTGACGAATCCATCTCGCTTGATGAAATCATTAAAGACAATTCCAGATCGATTTCCTCATCAGTTACGTCAATGTTGTATTCTTTCGCAGCCTTCTTCATGACTTTGTCGTTCACCATGCGCTGCAAGGTTTCTTTTCCGTAATAGCGTTCCATTTCAGCCATCCATTGCTGCCGTGTAATTTTTTCGCCATCGACGCTGGCGACAACGGTTTCATTGTCGCCATTGTCGCCATCATCTCCAAGCGCAAATAACCAAAGGACAAACCAAAAGATATTTCCTGCAAACAAAATAGCAAGTAAAGTCAACACCGGTTTTGTTTTTAAACGACGTTTTGACAGCGGCACTTTTTGCATATTATTTTGATTCATTCTTTGACTGTATTTCACGGATAAAACCTTCCAAATCCTCTTGGCTATATTGATATTTTTCTAAACAGAAGTGGCATTGCGCTTCCGCTCCGCCATCTTCATCAATCATTTCTTGTATTTCCTGCACACCTAATGACATGATCGCCGCTCCAAAACGTTCCTTTGAACACTCACATTTAAAACAAATTGGCATTGTTTCCAGAATTTTTACATTTCCTTCACCTAGAACTGCTTCCAAAATTTGTTCCGGTGTATAACCCTTCTCGATCATTTTGGAAATCGGTTCGACGGTTTTTAAGTGATTTTCAATCGTCTCAATCGTTTCTTCATCGCATCCTGGCAACACTTGAATAATGAATCCCCCGGAAGCCAGTACGGAATTGTCGGTATTCACAAGTACACCTAACCCTACTGACGAAGGAATTTGCTCCGATGCCGCATAATAGTAAGTGAAGTCCTCCGCAATTTCCCCGGAAACAATCGGAGTTTGCCCGGAAAACATCTCTCTTAACCCCAAATCCTTCACAATGGTAATATTGCCTTGTGTTCCAACTGCACGGCGCACATCCAATTTGCCCGCTTCGTTCAATGGAAAATGCACATGAGGATTCGTTACATATCCCCTTACTTCCCCTTTTCCATTGGCGTCAATTAAAATGATTCCTATTGGACCGCCGCCTTCAATTTTAATGGTGATTTTATCATCCTCATTCATCATGGATCCCATCATGGCGCCTGCCGTCAATGCCCGTCCCAAAGCGGCCGTTGCGGTTGGCCAAGTATCATGTCTTCTTTGCGCCTCCCCAACGGTATTGGTTGAAACAGCCGCATAGGCGCGAATCTTCCCATCAAATCCTAACGCTTTTACTAAATAATCTTGCATGCAAATTGTCCTCTCTTCTATTATTGATTTCTTTTGTAGATGATATATAAACCTTTTAATGTTAGAAATTTGTCCACTATATCAATCACCGGCGTTTCGTTTGAAAAGAATTCCGCAAGTCCTCCGGTGGCAATGACGAGCGGGTCGTTGTCGCTATGTTCTTTCATTCGATTGACGATTCCTTCAACAAGCCCAAGGAAACCATAGAAAATGCCTGATTGGATGGAAGCGATCGTATTTTTCTCGATCACATCCACAGGTTTTGCAAGTTCCACACGGGGCAATTTCGATGCCTTTGTAAATAACGCATCCAAAGAGATTGTGACTCCGGGCGCTATGGCACCACCCATATAATGCCCTTTTTCATTAATATAACTAAAGGTTATGGCTGTTCCAAAATCCACCACAATAAGCGGCTTCGTTCCATATTCATGAACGGCTGCCACTGCGTTGACAATGCGATCTGTACCCACTTCCCGCGGATTGTCGCATTTGATATTTAATCCTGTTTTAACTCCTGGTCCAACGACAAGCGGTTTAACGTGAAAATATTTTCGGCACATTTCTTCCAAAATGTGCATGATGGGTGGAACAACGGAGGAAATAATGATTCCGCGAATATCATTGAAGGAAAGCCCTTCATAGTTAAAGAAAGCATATAAATGCATCGCATATTCATCGGCCGTCTTATTTTTCTCCGTTTCCATTTTCCAATGATGAATCAATTGATCATTTTTATAAACGCCCAAAGATATTTTTGAATTTCCCACATCGATGGCTAAGATCATGAAAACCACTTCCATTTTTCGTTTGATGAAATCATACCATATTGCATTTGTTTTCCTCAAAAGGATTAAACTTCGAAACAAAAAAGTAGCATCAGAAAATTTTCTGATACTACTGAAAGCAACGGTTATTCTTTTTTCCCTTCATGGAATCCATTCGGATCCGGAGAATTTTCTTTTGGCAAATCATCCGTTGTAGGAGCTTTTTCTTCGCCGGCCACCTCTTGATGAATTTGGGCAGATCCGGATTTTTCGATGCTTGCTTGTGCGGAACCGGAAGCCGCATTCTCTTTCTTCGGCTCAACCGTTGTAATCTTAATCGTTTCTTCCTCATCGGATTTCTCTGGCAAAGTGCCATGATCTCTCAAATATTCGATTTGTTCCGCATTCAATGTTTCGTGTTCCATCAACGCTTGAGCAATTTTATCCAATAGGTCGCGTTTTTCCGTCAGAATTTGTTTCGCCCGTTCATATTGCTCGTTTACAATTTTTTGCATTTCTTTATCTATTTCGTAGGCAATGGCCTCAGAATAGTTTTGATCCGTATTGAAGTCACGGCCCAAGAATACATTTCCGCCTTGGGAAGAGCCGAATTGCAATTGACCCAATTTTTCGCTCATCCCAAATTCCGTCACCATCCGGCGGGCAATATCCGTCACCTTCTGGAAGTCGTTATGGGCTCCTGTGGATACTTCTCCCAATACAATATCCTCTGCTGCACGACCGCCAAGCAATCCCGTAATGCGGTCCAACAATTCTTCTTTTGTTTGGAAGAAACGCTCTTCTTTCGGAAGCATGATTGCGTAACCGCCCGCTTGGCCACGCGGAACAATGGTTACTTTATGGACTTTTTCAGCAGAATCGAGCGTTAAACCGATCACAACGTGACCCGCTTCATGATAGGCAACAAGTTTTTTCTCTTTCGGCGTATAGGCACGGCTTGTTTTGGCTGGACCGGCAATTACACGGTCACTTGCTTCATCGATATCATCCATATAAATTTTTCGTTTTCCTTTACGTGTTGCGACTAAGGCTGCTTCATTCAATAAGTTTTCCAAATCCGCACCGGAAAATCCAGGCGTTCTTTGGGCAACCGCTTTTAAATCCACTTCTTCCGCCAACGGTTTGTTGCGTGCATGGACTTTCAAAATCGCTTCCCGGCCTTTTACGTCCGGATAACCTACCGTAATTTGACGGTCAAAACGGCCAGGACGCAATAAGGCTTTATCTAAAATATCTGGCCGGTTAGTTGCCGCGATAATGATAATACCTTCATTCGCGCTGAAACCGTCCATTTCCACAAGCAATTGGTTCAATGTTTGTTCACGCTCGTCGTGGCCGCCGCCAAGACCTGCTCCGCGTTGGCGTCCTACCGCATCGATCTCGTCAATGAAGATGATACATGGCGCATTTTTCTTCGCATTTTCAAACAAGTCGCGAACGCGGGATGCACCGACCCCAACAAACATTTCCACAAAGTCGGAACCGGAAATGGAGAAGAACGGAACGCCCGCTTCTCCGGCAACAGCCCGGGCAAGCAATGTTTTACCTGTACCTGGAGGCCCCACCAACAAAATCCCTTTTGGAATGCGTGCCCCCATTTCCGTAAACTTGCGATGATCCTTCAAAAACTCCACTACTTCGACCAATTCGGCCTTTTCTTCATCTGCCCCCGCCACATCTTCAAAGCGAACTTTTTTCTTGTCCGAATCATACAGTTTCGCTTTGCTTTTGCCGAAGTTCATCACTTTATTGCCTCCGCCTTGAGTTTGGCTCAAGAGGAAGAAGAATAAAATGATAATGATGATGAATGGGATAATTCCGGTAAAGAATTGCACCCATCCACTTGTTTCAGGGGCTGGCAAAAAAACAATATCCGGGTTGTTCTGAACGGCTTCGTCCACAACTTTGTCTATTTTTTCCATCAGCGCTGGGTTATTTTGAGGAAGGTTTACGGTGAACGTTTGATCTTCGTCACCTTTCAACTGACCTTCTACAACAAAAACACCCGCATCCGGCTGAATGCTTAAAGATTTTACTTTTCCATTCTCCAAAGCGTTAATGAATTCACCATAAGTTAACTCTTTTGAAGGATTCGCACCCCCATTAAAGGTGCCAAAAATTCCTATTACCACAAGAAAAATCAATAAATAAAGTATGGTGTATCGAAATATTCGATTCATCCCCAGCCTCCTCACAACTTGACACAAAAACTATAAGTAAAATCTTAACATACCATTATTTCATCATACAATGAAAAGCACTGATAATGTAGCATTTTTGGTTTTTTGTCAATTTTTTTATAAAATTAATAAAAATCAAAACGAATATACTTCGCTTTTCAATATACCAATGTAAGGCAGGTTGCGGTATTTTTCCGCATAATCCAAACCATACCCCACAACGAATCCATCCGGAACTTCGAATCCTACAATATCCGCTTTTAAATCCACTTTCCGGCCGGATGGTTTATCCAACAATGTCACGATTTTGATGGATTTGGCTTTGCGGTATTTAAATAAGTCCACTAAATAACTCAATGTTAATCCGCTATCGATGATATCCTCGATAATGATGACATCCCGGCCTTCAACGCTCGTATTCAAATCTTTTAATATTTTTACCTCTCCCGAAGACACCGTTGCATTACCATAGCTTGAAACATCCATAAAATCTATTTCAATGTATGAACCGAAACGTTTCATCAAATCCGTCATAAAAGGAACCGCGCCTTTTAGTACACCAATGGCCAACGGAAATTTATCTTTATATTCTTCGGTTAATTGGACGCCTATCTCTTTGATCCGTTCTTGGATTTGTTCTTCCGTAATTAATATTTTTTCGATATCATTTTGAATCATAGTGTTCCTCCTAGCATGAATAACAATTTCAAAACTGTGATAAAAATAGCTCACCAACACGGATGAAAATTTCGTGTTAATTGCTCTTAAGAAGAATTATAGCCATTTTTAAAAAATATTTAAAATAAACCTTATTTATTATAAGGATCTTTTTTTTCTACGATCATTACCATATCATCATCAGCCCTTTTCTTTTTTGAAAAGCGATGGTTTACCCGAACACCCAATACCGCTAGGATTTCATCATTTGAATCGACAAGAATAGGCCAAGTATCTCTTTCAATTAAAGGGATTTTTTCATCTATAAAGAGGCGGGATATACGTTTTGGTTCAAACATTCCTTTTAACTGAATTCGATCCCCTTCTTTCCGGATCCGCACTTTGAGGGGAAAGGTAATGGTGTTGGAATTGCAATAATAAACTACCGCTTCATTTTGTTGAATGCCGGCGTCTTCCGGGAGTTTTCCTATGTATACACGAAAACCGTTGAAAACATTCCACTCTCCCATTTCTATTGAACAAGGATATTGTTCTCCTTCAGATGTCTTTCGTTGAAAGAATGTAATGATTCCATAACTTCGGTTTGCAACATATTGATCCGGCAAATGAATCGTTGCGTTCCCTTCCTGTGACTTACACAATTCCAGAATTTCGCGGGAAATAGCAAAATTTTTGGCGTCTGAATGATGATAAAGATAGTTTAATAGTATTAAAATGATTCTTCTTTGTAAAGCAAGTGGCTCTTTTTGAAGCCGATCAATATGTAATACAAAGCGCTCCCCGATGTTTTCAACAACAGAAGAGAAGCGGCTTTTGGCAAGTTCATTCAAATACTCGTCATCTTGCTGCAGATTCTGGGCGAGTTCAGCCGCATGAATGGCAACCTGATGATTCTCCTTTTTCATTAATGGAATAATATGGTGGCGGAACCGATTACGGGTATAATCATCTTTCAAATTGCTCGCATCTTCCCGAAAAGTCCCGCCTTTCTCCATCAAATATTTTCCGATTTCCTCTTTTGTCACTTTTAAAAAAGGACGGATGACCGTGCCGACCGTAAATGGCCGTTTTGAAGATATCCCTTTGAACCCGTTGACGCTTCCGGCCCTCGTTAATGACATCAGCATCGTTTCCAACTGGTCATCCGCATGATGGGCAGTTACTAATTTATTGATTTGATGTTGTTTCATGATTTCCGCAAAAAAAGCGTAGCGCTCTCTGCGGCAAACGGCTTGGGAGTTCCCTCCCTCTTTCGCCAACAATTCCGGAATAGGTATGCTCGTGCTGAAAACAGGAATATTCCGATCTTTGCAAAACTGCTCCACAAATTGCCGATCTTCGTAGGAGACTTCTCCTCTTAGCATATGGTCCACATGGGCCACATACAATTCCACTTTCCAATGTTTTTGGAAATGAATGAAAAAATGAAGCAACCCCATGGAATCGATGCCGCCGGAACACGCGATGAGAAGACGGTCCCCCGCTTCGACCAATTGCTGCTCCTCGATATATTTTTCCACTTTCTTTTCAAAAGTCGCCATCTTCTCACCCCAATTGATTTTTATTAACTGACCGGACTAAATACAGCCCATTTTGGCGCCACGTGGGAAACATTGAATATAATCACCGTACAGTCGTCTTCCACTTCGTATTCGCTCCGATAACTGTCCATCACATCGTAAAGAAGCGCTTCTATTGGCATGCCCAAACGGATTTTTGATTTTAATAATGTTACAAAATACTGTTCTTGTTCATCCCAATCGTATTTGCTGGAGAACAGGCCGTCAGAGACCATTACAACATAATCATCCGCAAGCAAATTCACCTTTTCCGTCTCTATGGAAAAGACAGGCATGAAACCGACCGGTGCCGATGAACCTTCCACTTTGATCAGCCGCTCTCCCCTCAAAATATATGTGGACATGCTGCCCGCTTTCCAAGACCATAATTCTCCCTTTTGCAAATCCACCAGTGCAAAATCGATCGTTGCATACATATCCACTTCACGGTTCAAGCTCAACACGTAATGAAGCGTATGCATCGCTGTCTCCGGATTCATATTATAGCTCAAACATTCCCTCATCAACCTTACTAATCGTCTGCTTTCCCGTTTAGCTTCACGGCTTTGCCCCATGCCATCCGATAACATCACAGCCACCAGCCCCGGATGGATGTGGAAGATGGCATGAGAATCTCCGGAAACGATATTCGAATTTTTTGCTTTGCTATATATATCATACTGAATTTTGTAGCGAACGGCAGAGCGAAATCTCACTTGGAAGTGAGCAAATGGTGTCTTATGATTTGAAATCCGATCCACTTGGAACGGTTCGGAAAATACTTCATAAAGCACCGGAAGAATCACCCGTTCACACAATAAATACAGATCATCTTTATTTTGGGTGTTCACAAAGGAGCAGACAATCACCCGTTCGCCCAATGTGTTATTTAAAACGTCAATTTGGAAACAATCAATATTTGCCCTTTTAAACTCCTGGCTTAATTCTTCCTCGACCGTTTTAAAAGATAGTGTCTCGTTTTTCATATCTTCCATCAATTTATTTAGATGATTGCTTAAATCCCTTAACTGCAAGGCAATCATTTTTTTCCCATGATAGAATTGCCCATTCATTTTATCGTTATACAACTGATAATCAAGTTCTTCCAACAATTTTGACGATTTTACACATCTCGCTCTAATTTGTTCTTCCGCACGGATTTGCTCTGCTTCATTCAATCCCGATTTTGCCATGAACCATCTGCGAATATTTTCATCCATTCCGATATTTTTTTCTCCCCAGCACCGTTCGTATCGGAAACAGCTCATGCAAGTGGCGCAAGGTTCAATTTTCCGGATTCCGCTCACATTTTCCGTTGAGGTGAAGTGGTCGAAAACCAACTCTTTCATGAACAGGACAAAACGCTGGAACATTTCCAGTTTTTCCGTCGTATGTTCTGTCAACCATTCCTGCCGTTTCAGCAACACTTCATCCCGTTTAGGATGGATGATATTCTCCAAAAAGTCTAACATCTTCTGGGGCAATAGTAAAAAGACCACTCCCGCAATGAATACCGACACAAAATATACGCTATCAAGCGGCAACGTTGAATCGTAAAAAAAGAAAAAAATGCTCGGCAGAAGGCTTCCCAACACAACGCCTGCCCTTCCAATCCCTTTAAACAGCCCGCTCGAAACACCCGTCAACGCATAAACGGCAATCATCCCTGTAAATGAAAGCTCGGAAATCCCCACCAATGCCCCAATAATGGTGGATACACTTGAAGCAACGGTCACTCCTCCAGTGATGGCGGCAATGCAAATGGATAAATGCAATACAAATGTAAAAAGCGAAAAATAGGAGATTGTAAATGCATGCATCCCGGTCAAAACAACCGCCAAAATGACCAATCCCGCTCCGATGCGCTCATAACTCCATGAAGCAGTCCAAAAACGGTATGGCTCAACAAAAAACAGCTTCACAAAGATGGTCATAAAGAATGCCAAGATCATTTCATAATAAACGTACAATTGAACCATAAAAGGAGGGATGCCCATATGCACCATTCCCTGCCACATAAATTGACCAAAAAAGATGGCAAGGGCTACGGCAATCGCCGTCGGTGGCTTCCAATACCGGAAACGCATCAACAATTCATAAATGAATAGCTGAATTAACAATATGAACCCTTGTCCCAAACTTAAACTCACCGCACCTGCCAGCCCGCCAACAAACACAGCCCACTTCTCATTTTCAAATCTTTGTCTTACAACCGCCCATAACGGCAACAGGAAAGGGACAGCCGCTTCAAACATAACCGCTCTCGATAGAAAGAATGCCAAGAACAAAAAGAATAAATGGAGAATGACGCTCATCTTTTTAATAGAATAACGGCTGATCCGATCTTGCCATGTTGATTTTTGATTCAGCATTTGTATATTTGACATATTTTCCATCCCCCTTAGAGATATCGTTGCGCTCTATTATAAAAAATTGGGAATGTAAAATTTGTCTAGTACTGTTCCAGTTAAAAAAAATTGTTCGACGAATTACTTAATAACTTAACAAAATACTCGCTTCCGCAAGTTCAGCCGCTTTGAAGTTTGCTTATTTGATTACAATAGGGGTTTTCAAGGAAGAATGGAGAGGAAAAGTAAGGGATATAAGGGCATTATAAAAAGTACGGAGAAAATAAAACTTTGATAATATATCTTTTTGAATATGGATTACCTTCACCGGATGAAAACTTGCAGCGATTATAGCCATTGCATTGACAAAACACTTGTCCGGTTACATTCCGTAAAATGGGGACCGAAAAAATAAAATAAAGTCGACTATTGACGGAACATAGTCGACTCTTTTTTTGCAAATAACCGATGATATCATTTGGATTTTGACAAATTTATCGTTCAAACATGTAAAAACATGCGAATCTTCTTTATCACTATTATCTAATAGACAGCAAACTACCCTCTTCTTGCGCCACGTCCACCTCGTTTGGACTCAGTTGCACGTCTTAAGGAAGCAAGACGCTCATCACTATCTTTCAAAAATTTTGCTATTTTCTGTTCAAAACTTTCTTTTGATTGACGTTCATTGCGTTCATTTGAACGGTTTTCACGACGTGGTCTCTGAGGACGTTCAGGTCTTTCTGATTGTGCTTTAGCCTTTCTGATGGATAGGCCAATTTTTCCATCCTCTTCAACGTTTAACACTTTCACTTCAACGATGTCTCCAACTTTAAGATGATCGTTAATGTCTTTCACGTAGTTATCAGCTACTTCACTAATGTGGACAAGGCCCGTTTTACCATCTGGCAGCTCAACAAACGCTCCAAAATTTGTAATTCCTGTGACCTTACCTTGTAATTTGCTGCCTACTTCAATTGACATAAAAAAAATGCTCCTCCTTAAAAATTTAACGGCTAAAACAAAGCCTGTAATATAATTATGATAAAAAATGAGCCTAAAAATTGTAAATGCTCTCTTTTATTATAGCCGACAAAAAAAGAGTGTCAACAAGACAACTCTTTTTCAACAGCAATTTTTTTAATTTTAATTCTGCTTTATTTACAAAATTTTCTTTTTAGTGCAATAATATTTTAACCCGCCGAGAAAATTATTCGTCATTATGATCTTCTTCTTTATCTTTGTCTTTGTCCCGCTCATCTTTAGGGATGGTAAAAATGATTTCCCCATCATCAGACAAGAAGTATTCTTTCCTTGCCAATTTTGCTATATACTCATCATCTTCAAGTTTCTTTATTTGCAACTTCAGCCGTTCTTGTTCTTCTTTCATTTCCTGGAGTTCCGCCAACATTTTTTCTTTTTCCGCTTCTTTTTCCGATAATCTTTGGTTTTGGTTATACAGCGTGCTAATTAAACTGACAATGACGACGGATGCGATAATGAAGAACGTTGTTAACCTTCTGCGTAGCCCAATTTTTCTCTTCGTCAATTTTTCCATTTGGCGATCCGCTGTACGAACATAGTCATTTTCGATTTTTCGGATATTTTTGTTCCCGTATCTCTTATTCACATCCGTCACCTCCTGTTTATTTATTGTATCGTCATTATAACTTAATCATTAATGCTTTTTAAAGATTGCCCGTTTAAAGTTTGCAATTTTTCTATAAAAGGGCCTTTTTATCTTGATAAAAAGTTTATAGAAAGGTCTAAACAGTACAGCAATTATGCGGGTCAACATCCTGATGATTCCCCGTACCAATTTTATTGTCATTGTGATGATGGCAACGATCGGCCTGATGACCAGTACGATAAATACCCGGCCAAGGAAACGGAAAAATGGCTGTAAGAAAGATTCATAAAGGAAAATGCCTAAAATTTGTGATAATGGGTCTACTAAACGCCACTCTCCACCCTTTATTAAAAATATGATATAAAAACTTGCCACACCTAACAGTGCCCATATAACAATTTCGAGGATCCACGAAAATTTTCGCAATAATGACTTGGGTGAGATGGCGCTGGTGAAAATTCTTGTTGCATCAATCACCGCGCCAATGAAAATCCCGCTTGCCGTCATTATTACGATGCTGAAAAATTGCTCGTTAACTGTCATCCAAACAATTTATGGAGGAAGCCTTTAGTCAACCCATTTTCATCATCATCGTATTGGAGGGCTTTGACATTGCCTTCTAACGTCAATAATCCCTTGTCCACATCTAAATGAACAATGCGCAATTCCTCTCCCCGAATGAGCAAATGCCCTTGGGAAGTTCTTACGTAAAATTCCTCCTGATCGAATCTCTCAATTTCCTTTACTGATGTCATGTCCATTCTTTTTCTATTTCTCACAGTCACAAGATGATCACCAGAAGTTATAGTGTAATTGTTTTCTTGATGGATTTGTGTCATTATCGTTCCTCCTTCTAATGGTTTGTTCTGTTCACTTTATGCGGGAAATAAAAAAAGCATGACAACAAAAATGGTTGTCATGCTATAAAAAAATATTTCGGGCTTCTATTTTTCTATTCTTCATCATCGATAAATTCCGGTTCAATTTTATCTAGTTTTTCTTCTTTCAATATCGTGAACATTTTATTAGCATCTTCTTTTCGGACGTTTTCTTTGATTTCTTCCACACGGACCGTGACGATTTTCTGCCCAAAGCGGATCGTCAGCTCGTCACCGGCATTGACGTTGGAAGAGGCTTTGGCAACCTTGCCATTAATGGTGATTCGGCCTTGTTCCGCCACTTCTTTTGCCAACGTACGGCGTTTAATGAGTCGAGATACTTTTAAAAATTTGTCTAATCGCATAGCCTACTCCTTCTCTAATCGTTTTGCTTCATTCCAAAATTCATCCAATTGTTCCAATGTAAAATCGTCAAAAGTTTGACCGCTTTTTCTTACCTGTTCTTCAACAAACTGAAATCTTCTGGCGAATTTTTCGTTGGCATGCACCATCGCTTCCTCCGGGGAAATTTTATAAAAGCGTGCAATGTTGACCAACGTAAATAACACGTCCCCGAATTCATCCAACATGGTTTCACTTGTACCTTTCTCTAATTCTTGGCAAAATTCCTGCCATTCCTCTTCAAATTTCTTGATGGCTCCGCCCGCATCAGGCCAGTCAAAGCCGACAGATGCCGCCTTCTTCTGATAATTATACGATGTTTGCAAAGATGAGCTTGGCCGATATTCCCCTTTGAGCAGCGATCCTTTTTGTTCTCCCTTTTCCTGTTTTTTTATTTCCTCCCAATTCGTTACGACTTCATCGGCATTTTTTACAGTGATGTCGCCGAATACATGAGGATGACGTCGGATCATTTTTTCGGAAATGCTCTCCAACACTTCTTCCAAATTGAAATAACCTTCATCCTCCCCGATTTGGGCATGCAGGAAAACCTGCAACAAAATGTCGCCCAATTCTTCCACCATGCCAAAGTCGTCTTTTTCATCAACCGCCGCCAAAAATTCATGTACCTCTTCGATCAAATATTTTTTCAAACTTTCGTGGGTTTGTTTCCGGTCCCACGGGCAACCATTAGGCCCCCGAAGTGTTGCGATGATGCTTCTGAACGTTCTCCAATCTTTTAATGCATCAAGATCGCTTTTTACCGGTGGGACATAAATGGTCGTCAAATTGTTGATTTCCACCGCCTGATCCAGCTCATAAAGAGGAACCGTTTTAAGCTGTTCCTGTATTGAACCTGCCGCTGTAACAATCGTCACCGGATAATCATCCCGGTATTTTTCCATTAACGTTAACTTCACTTCCGATGCGCTGAATTGGTCATATACCTGGGCAATCAGCACATGGGAACGCATATTGACATCATGAATGGAAAAGCTTGTGCCATCCAACAATTGAAACCCTTCAATCGGGTCAATTTTTAATGCGGTAAATATGGGATCCAAAAAGCTTTGGCCACCGGCAAAGGAGATTTGCACTTTGCCCTGTCTTTCAGCCTCAATCAACAATTGCACCGTTTGTTCTGCCACCAATGGATGCCCGGGTACCGCATATACAACCGGCTCTTCCTTCGCCGCTTCGATTAACCGTTCGGCAATCTCCTCATAAACCGGTTGGAA
This sequence comes from Ureibacillus sp. FSL W7-1570, assembly GCF_038593265.1. Classification (GTDB taxonomy): domain Bacteria; phylum Bacillota; class Bacilli; order Bacillales_A; family Planococcaceae; genus Ureibacillus; species Ureibacillus suwonensis. The sequence continues at coordinate 2,506,909 of NZ_CP151979.1, read as the reverse complement.
GGAATCATGTTTTTCATAAACTTCATCAAAGCTTTTAAATTGCAATCCTTCCTCTTGCAGTTCATGGAGAACCGGGTGATCCATTGTGCGAACATACACTTTTTTTGCTTCCTTCAATTTTTTATAAACGCCCATCGGCAGTTGCTCGTAATCTGATGCGCCTAAACCGACGATTGTGATATGCATACATCCACCTACTTTCTTTTATTTAACCAAAGCTGATAAGCGGCCATTCGGCGGCCAAATGGAATCAAAAACCATTCTTTTTCGGAAAGCATCCGGGATTTTGCCACAAAGGTCAAAAATACGAACGCCCCTGTCACAATTAATACAGAGCCGAAAACGACCGCTTCCATTCTGCCGCTGGAAAACATACCGCTCTTCATTTGCAGACATTCATTCAGCAAAAGCACAGCCAATGCCATCGCTATGCCGGCACCGGCCAATTTTATGTAAAAACGCAGAGGAGCAAATTGGACGGATGTCAATTTTTTTAAGTATCCAATAAATAATATTGAAGCGAACAATAACACGACACCGCTTGAAACTGCAGAGCCCAGCACATTCCATAACGGGACAAGGGTCATATTTCCAATCCCTTTGAAAAGAATGGCCCCTGTTAAAATTAAAAACGGCACTTTCAGTTTCCCCATCCCCTGCAAGATGGCTGTAAATGTCAAAATGATTGACAACGGTATGATTTGTAAAACATAAATGGTCAAAACCATTTGCAATGCATTCGTTTCAAATAGCATTTTATTGACGTACGGCATGACGATCACCAGTCCGAGAGAAGAGGCCACTCCAAAAAGGAGGGCAGTCCTGTAAGTCAATTGGATAAAAGGCTTTGCTCCTCTTCCCGTTTTCTTTTTGGACTGGACCGCCACCAGCGGAACAATGGCAATGGATAATGAGGAAGCGATGACAATCCCCAATTGAACAAGAGATTGACCACGGTCATAAATCCCTTTCATTTCTTTCGCCAACTGGGATTCGATGCCGTTTTCCACCATCAATGAATAAACCGTGAAGGAATCGATCAGTTGGAAACACAAAAGCAATAGACTGCTCATGCTGATGCTGATACTCAATAGTGTCACTTCTTTAATGATGGGCCACTTCTTTTCACGATGATGCTTTCCTATGTTTTTAAAGGGAACGGTGGAAAAGGATTTTCCGGAAAAATAAACCAACAACAACACCCCTGCCACTTCCCCAATGACCGTTCCCAGCACAGCCATATGCCCGGCTGAATAAAGGGAGCGGGAATTCGCCATCACAAAAAAAGCGCCTGCCAAAATAATCGTTACCCGGATGAATTGTTCGAATACCTGTGCTTTGGCAACGGGCGACATTTCGCCACGGGATTGAAAAGAGCCCTTCATAATCGCCAAAAATGGCATAAACAACGTGACAAAGGAACCCGTTCTCAATAAGGGCGACAGCTGTTCATCCCCCATCCACTCCGCCAACAACTCTGCGCCAAAAAATAAAACGGAGAAAAAAACGAGGGATAATCCGGCCAAGTATAAAAATACCGTCCGAGAAATCAGGCCTTTTTTCAAAGAAGCATCCGGACAAAGTTCCGCATCCGCCAACATTTTCGAAATGGCAACCGCAAATCCTCCTGATGTCCATGCAACGAAAAAGGATATGAACGGATAAACTTGCTGATAAATATAAAATCCCGCATCTCCCACTAAATTTTGAAAGGGAACCCGGTAAATGGCACTCATAATTTTTACAATGATCGCGGATATTGTCAGAAGCAATGCTCCTTTCATATATCCTTTCATTCCGATTGAATTCGACATACCTATATTCTCTATCCTTTCTACATACTAGAAAGTATACCAAAGAGTCATTGAAATAAAAAAATGAACTTTCCTATGCCACGATAATGGAAAAATTCCCGCGGGTTTCCATCAAATCGGATTTCCCAAAACATAGTACCGCAAATCATCTTCATTTACTATGCCTCCATTTTCATTCGTCCAATTGAGCCATTGAGCCGGTCTTCCTAAATAAAGAAAAGGGCTTGTCTAAAAAGTCCATAAAAACAGAGCGAATGGAGAAAACAATGAGTTTTTCCATTCGCTCTGTTTCCTTATTTTTGAAATTGGTTTGGGAATTTGCGGCCCATTTCAGTATGTTGTGGGCCATTGCCACAATCCCGAATTCTGTTCGGACTTTATGAAGCCCCCGTAACAGAAATCGAGTGAAACGCAAATTGCCCTTGATGTTCCCGAACACACTTTCGACATCCACTTTACGCTTCGCATAAAGAGCTGCCTTTTGTTCGTCACCAAGAGCTGCTTTGGCTTTCGCTTTCATTTCTTCATAAATCGTGTTCCAATATACTCGACGATTTCCTTTGGCTTTCGTACACCCATTCTTCAACGGGCAATCCGTACAATCTTCACACTCGTACACTTTCAAATCTTGTATGTATCCAGATGCATTTTTTCTTTTTTGATAATACTTGAATACGACTTTCCGATTGTTCGGACAGATAAAGCAATCGTCTTCTTCGATGTATTTCCAGTTTTGTACTTTTGATAAATCCTTTTTAAACTTTTTACTTTGTTCCTTCAAATAGGTTTGGTATGGGGCTAATAATTCAAAACGAGGTTCTTTTTCTTCGCCAATCGCATATAAATAGTTTTCTTCACTCGCATATCCTGCATCGGCAATGACATACTTGAGTTTCTTTTCCTTCGGTATCGATTCCAATAACTTTTCCATAAATGGTTGGAAACAGCGAGTATCTCCTGGATTTTGATAAATTTCAAATCCCACGATAAATTGATGTTGTGTGGCGAGTTGAACATTATAACCCGCCTTGAGTTGGCCGTTTTTCATATGGTCCTCTTTCATTCGCATAAAAGTGGCCTCATGGTCGGTTTTCGAGTAGCTATTTCGTTCACCTAGAATCTGTTTTTGTACTTTGTATTTTCGTAATCGTGGAAGATAATCCGTTTGAATCGTTTTCAGTTGTTTGGTGAGTTGGGATTTTTTAGAGCGAAGTTCTTTTTTTCTTTCTTTGTCTTCTTCCTGTTTATAATCTTTTTCCAAAGCTTCTATTCTCTCAGAAAGTTGTGCCGATGATTTTTCTAATTCTTCTTCTAATTGTTCTTCTTTTAATTCCTCCAAGGCGATTTGGTGCGCTTCTTGTAGAAACGATTGAATTTTGGCTCGTAGTTTCTGATCATATTTTTCTACGGATTTTCGCCATACAAACGTATATTTGTTGGCATTCGCTTCTATTTTCGTACCATCCACAAAAATATGGTCGAGGTCGATAAATCCTTGTTCTACTAGTTGAAGGACAAATTGTTCAAATACAGAATCCATCATGTTTGACATACGAACACTACGAAAATCATTTATTGTGCGATGGTCAGGGGTTTGCAATCCCGCCAACCACATCATCGGAAGATTTTCTTTCACCATTTGCGCCATTTTCCGACTTGAATAAACGTTTTGAGTGTACGCATATAAAATCACTTTCAATAACATTTTAGGGTGATAGGGTGCACGACCCCCACCAACATAATGAGTATACAACACTTCATCCGGAATCGATTCCACCATTTCATCCACTAAACGGGCGACATGATTTTCAGGAATATACATTTCGATATCTAAAATGCTCATGACTTGACGATTGCAATAAGGTTGGAAAACTAGTTTTTTGCGTTTCTTATTCTTTTGAACCTCTATTTTTTGAATACCCTCTAGAGTCATTTCTAATTGCGTGTTATAATTTTCTTGAATAGTCATTTGATTATTCATAAGAAATCGTCCTTTCTATGGAATGTTTTTTGGTCAATTTCATTCTATAAAAAAGGACGATTTTTTTGTACCCTAAAAACAGAAAAAAGGCTGAGCCGAAGGTCGATTCAATCGACTTTTCGGACAGCCCCTTCAAACTGATTTAGTTTTCCATTTGCTTTCCTAAGAAGTGAGCCGCCGTTTCCGCCGCTTTTTGTTCTACTTCGCTTAAAAAGTGCACTTTCGAAAGCAAATATACCGCCCCAATTGTGTCACCGTTTGCAACAATTGGTGCAACACAATAGGATTTGACTTGTTCAAATTGTCCTGGCACCAATTCAATCGTCGTTTCATTCTTTTCCAATACGACAGAACGTTGTTTCATGAAATCCTCTGCAAAACTTGACAGGCGACGATTTGTGTAATCCTTCTTCGATAAACCTGCCACAGCAATCATTTCATCACGGTCGCTGATCAACGCAGGTGTCCCTATCGTTTCATACAAGGATTCAACATATTCTTTTGCAAACTCGCCTAAATCATTAATCGGGGAATATTTTTTTAGGATAACTTCTCCTTCGCGATCCGTATAGATTTCCAAAGGATCTCCTTCTCGAATTCGCATGGTTCTGCGAATTTCTTTCGGGATTACAACACGACCTAAATCATCGATACGACGTACTATTCCTGTTGCTTTCATCTTTGCTGCCTCGCTTTCTGAATTCGTTTTATTTCACAGATAGTATGTTTACTCTTTAGGCAAAGTATGCAAAAAATGCATGGGGAGGATTTTGTGTGAAATGTTTTTAATTCGTCAAAAATTTGTAAAATTAATATGCCCCAAAAATTTTAAAAATATAACAATTTAGTGAAAAACAAAATCAATCTAAAACTTTTGGTAAACAAAATGACCCAATCAAATTTGGGTCATTGTTTACAGTATTATTTTGCTTCTTGTTCCACTACATTATTCTTCCTTGCCTTATAAATTATTTCAGCGACTTGTTCCAATACGTCCAGCGGATTATATTTCCCACATTTTTTCTCATCAATCGTCACGGTCAAAATAGGTCCATCCATGCTGAAACCGACCGCTTTTTCAAATTTCATTGTTTCAGCGACTACGACGGAACCATCGACATTTTTAGTCCCCTCTTCAGAAAAGACGATGGAAATGATTTTTTGTTTTTCTTTAATGGAAACAATGCCCGCTTTGCCTGCCCACGCCTTGATTCTTGCGATGCGCAACAGTCTTTCGGTTTCAGGAGGCAAATCGCCGAACCGGTCGTGCAATTCTTCGAGGATTTCATGATAATCTTCCGGATTTTCCATCGCTTTGATCCGTTTATACATTTGAATTTTTTGGTAGCCATCCGGAATATATTGATCCGGAATGTAGGCATCTACATGAAGGATGATTTCCACTTCTTCCTTCTCTTCCCGTTTTTCGCCTTTCAGTTCCACAATGGCTTCTTCCAATAATTGTGAGTATAAATCAAATCCCACCGTATCGATGAAGCCGTGCTGTTGAGCCCCGAGCAGATTGCCTGCACCACGAATGGACAAATCGCGCATGGCAATTTTAAAACCGGAACCTAATTCCGTAAATTCTTTGATCGCTTGAAGGCGTTGTTCCGCAACTTCCGTTAATACTTTATCCCGCTGATACATGAAATAAGCGTATGCGACCCTGTTGGATCTTCCGACGCGGCCGCGCAGCTGATAAAGCTGGGAAAGTCCCATTTTATCAGCATCATGAACGATTAACGTATTAACATTCGGCATATCCACGCCGGTTTCAATAATGGTCGTTGTCACAAGTACATCAAATTCGCCATTTAAAAAGCTGAGAATGACGGATTCCAGTTGCGTTTCAGTCATCTTGCCATGGGCGTATGCCACCCGGGCTTCCGGCACGAGCGTCTGAATTTCCTCGACTTTTTTCGTCATATCTTCCACACGGTTATATAGATAAAATGTTTGACCTCCCCGCGCCATTTCCCGCTCGATGGCTTCCCGAACCAAGGCTGGACTATATTCCATCACATATGTTTGAACAGGGAAACGGTTTTGCGGAGGCGTTTCAATAACCGAAAGATCTCTCACACCCACCATCGACATATGAAGGGTTCTTGGAATCGGTGTCGCTGTCAGTGTCAACACATCCACGTTCGTTTTCAACTGTTTAATTTTCTCTTTATGAGCCACGCCAAAACGTTGCTCCTCATCCACAATCAATAATCCCAAATCTTTGAAGGCCACATCTTTCGAAAGAAGGCGGTGTGTGCCAATGACGATATCCACTGTCCCATCTTTCAATCCTTTTATCGTTTCCGCCTGTTCTTTTCTCGTGCGGAAACGGCTCAGTAAACCGACATTAATGGCATAATCCTCAAATCTTGCGCTAATGGTTTCATAGTGTTGTTGTGCCAATATCGTCGTCGGCACGAGAAAGGCCACTTGTTTGCCATCCATAATCGCTTTGAAAGCTGCACGGATGGCCACTTCCGTTTTCCCGTATCCCACATCTCCGCAAACAAGCCGGTCCATTGGCCGTTCCCGTTCCATATCCCGTTTAACTTCCATAATGGTGCGAAGCTGGTCTTCCGTTTCTTCATACGGGAAAGCATTTTCGAATTCCCGCTGCTCATCTGTATCCGGAGAAAAGGCATATCCTTTTTCCGCTTCCCGTTTTGCATAAAGTTTAATGAGTTCTTCCGCAATATCCTTAACAGCGGATGACACTTTTGCCTTCGCTTTTTTCCATTCCGTACCGCCCAGCTTGTGGAGTTTTGGTTCCTTTCCTTCCGATGAAACATATTTTTGGACTAAATCAATTTGATCGACAGGAACAAATAATTTGTCATCACCGCGGTAGCGGATATGGAGGTAGTCTTTGTGGGTGCCGTTCACTTCAAGGGTTTGAATGCCCACATATTTCCCGATTCCGTGATGCACATGGACCACATAGTCTCCCGGTTTGATTTCCGTATAACTTTTAATTCTTTCCGCATTGGTCATTTTCTGAGGCCGGGGTTTTTTCCGCTTTGTTTGTTGTTTGAATAATTCATCATCCGTCACAACGGCAATCCGTTGCAAAGGAAATTCAAAGCCGGCGGTCAGCTGGCCATCCACCAGGAAAATTCCTTCTCCGTTCGGCAGCCCGATCGTCACATCAATCTTGTAATCTTCCAACATATTTTTTATCTTTTCTAAACGCTGTTCCCCATCCGCTACAATCAACACGGTGAACTTTTCTTTCTTCCAACGCTCAACTTCATTTTGCAAAAGGGAAATTTGCCCATGGAATTGCTGCATCGGTTTACATGAAAAGTTCGTTGTTTGGTCAAAGCGAATGCCGGAGAAAGTACGTGTAAATAAATTGAAGTAAATTTTCGGAAGATCCAACATGGACAAGATTTCTTTTAAGGAATAGGAAGGGTGGACGTCATGCACCATTTTTCCTTCTTCAATTAATGAAATGAACCACTCTTCCTCTTCCCGTTCCCAAGCTTCGGAAACCTCTTGGATCCGTCCCAGTTCATCGAATAGAATCAGGCCGTCTTCCGAAAAATAATCTCCTAAAAATGCCGGTTTTTCGTATAATAAGGATCCATACTTCGTAACATGGTTAGGCAGATTCCCCTGTTTCAACATTTCAATGTCGTACTGGATATTTTCATATAACGCTTCTTGCACTTCCTGTTTTTTGACCTTTTTAATGCTTTTGGCAAGCGCTTTTTCAAGCCGTTCAGCCAGTTGGACGCGCTGTTCCATGGTGAGCAGGAGCTCTATGGCTGGCAGGATCCGGCATGACTCCAATTTTTTAATGGAGCGTTGATCATCTGCGGAAAACTCACGGATGGAATCCACTTCCGTATCAAAAAGTTCAATACGAAATGGTGACTCTGCATATGGTGGATAGATATCAAGTATTCCTCCACGCAATGCAAACTCACCTGGTGTTGTGACCATTTGGCTTCGTGTATAACCCATCTCTACCAACTTCGAAAGCCAGTGGTCTATATCCATTTCTTGTCCGACATGTACTTCCAAAAGATTTTGTTTCCATTGTGCCACAGGTGTCATATATTTTCTCATTCCGGCAATCGGAATGACATATACCGCCGCTTCTTCTCTCGCTAAATGATCCAATGTGGATATCCGCCCTGCTCTCAGCTCAGGAGATGCGATTGTCATGTCCGCGGCAATGAATTCATCCGCCGGATAATAATGCACTTTTTCCTCTCCCACAAGGGATGTTAAATCATCCACCAGCTTTTGTGCCTGCAATAAATTGGGGGAAATAATATATAAAGGCCGATTTAATTCTCTGAAGAGGGAGTTAATCAATACGGCGCGCGCGCTTCCCGTCAATCCCGTAATCAAATGGGATTTCTCTTTTGGCTCTTTCAAGTCATTGATCAACTTGTTTATATGTTTTTCTTGAGAGAATAATTGAGTAATTCCTCTCATGAAGTGATCCTCCTTTCATCAAGGCGCTCGCTTATGTAATCCATTCTATGAATCAATGAAAACATGCCGCTCACTACTAAAAATTCTAAATACTGGAAAAGCCTTGGACTGAAGAGCCCAAAGCGTGTTTTCATTTATTGAATCCATTTATTTAAAGCGTAGTAATCAGGAAACTGACGTAACGATTCTTCGCAATGTTCACAAATACAGTGTATTGTCGTTACTCCAAGTTCATCTTTCTCAATAAACTCTTCGATTTCTCCAACTTCAAATAAATGAATCTTGCGGATTGTTTCTTCTTCGTTAAAAGGTAAAGTGCCCAATTCTGTATTACAATATCTACAACGGTAACGAACAGTCATACTGGACCTCCTTTGAAAGCTGGGTATATTCCAAGTATAGACTGTTCCATAATCAATTATGCACTTCATTAATTCAGCAATAAAACGATTTAATTATACTCGTTCATTACATCGATAAATTTCTTTGACAGCCATGCTTCACAAGCTTGAACCACTTTCTCAATCGCTTGCTCGATGACCGGTTCTTCTTCCTTCGAAAATTTGGACAGCACGTAGTCGGGCACTTTCATGCCAGCCGGGGGACGGTTGATCCCAACACGAATCCGTTTAAAATCTTGCGTTCCAAGATGCTGGATCAGCGACTTCATTCCATTATGCCCGCCGGCACTCCCCTTTTGCCGCAATCGGAGTTTTCCGGTTTCCAAATCCAAATCGTCATAGATGACAACGATTTCATCAATATCTATATCAAAGTAATCAATGATCGGACGGACGCATTCACCCGATAAATTCATATACGTGAGAGGTTTTAACAGCATGACTTTTCCTTCGGGACGATGGACAATGGCATACATGCCGTTGAATTTTGTTTCACTTAAAGTTGCATTCCATTTATTTGCCAATGCATCCACGCACATGAATCCGATATTATGCCGCGTCCGTTCATACTGTTTTCCCGGATTTCCTAAACCAACAATCAGTTTCATGAAACCATTCCTTTTATTATATCTAATCGTTGCTTATTTTATCACATAATATCAGAAAGTTCCTACTTAAAAGAAATGCACCTGAACGCAACCGTCGATCATTGAACATAAAAAAGGGTTGTCCAAGCTGAAAACCGCTCAGACAACCCAATGGGCTCATGCTTGAGATTGAGGCGCTTCTGTCGCTTTGATATCTTGATTATCATTATCGCCTTGTCCGGCATCACGGGCAGTTGCCGGTGCAGTGACGGTAAAGATTGTCACATCATCGCCTTCCAAAATTTTATAATCGACTCTCTCCCGAATATCACTTACAAACAATGTATCTCCAATGCCTAATGTAGAAATATCAATGTCGATTTTTTCCGGAATCTCAGCCGGCTTCACTTTGATTCTTAGCGTATTTAATATTTGCGTCAATACGCCTCCTTCTTTCACACCAATGGATTCACCGACTGCATGGATTGGAACATCCACTTCCACTTCTTCATCCATGTTGACGGAAAAAAAATCGATGTGCAAAACTTCTCCTTTTAACGAATCTCTTTGCACTTCATGAATCAGTGCTTTTACTCTTTTTCCTTCCACATCCAAATCGAAAATACCCGTTTTTCCCCTTTTTTGCACTTCTTTCGCGATTTCTTTATAATCGACTGAAATCGGAGTATTTTCGATATTGTAGCCGTAGATAACGGCAGGTATTCTTCCTCCTTTTCTAAGTTGGGCTAACTCTGAACGCACACCAGTCTTACGTTTTTCCGCTTGTAATACTGTGCTCATGATTTTTACCCCTCCTTTAGAAAATGATGGACTACCCAATTTTTATTATAGTCCACTTTTGAAAAGTTTCCATTCATCGCACAAGCTTTAAGAAAAGTATGTGTTCCCCATCATTCTGTCCAAAATAAAAAAAATGTAGACAAAATTCATTTCGAATTTTGTCTACATTTTAAAATCTTAATCAAATAATGTACTTACGGATTTATTTTCATAGATGCGGGAAATCGCTTCCGCCATTAAAGGAGCCACTGATAATTGAGTGATTTTCGGAATCATTTTTTCCTCTGGCAACTTAATGGTATTTGTCACCACTAATTCTTTAATGGAAGAGTTTTGGATGCGCTCAATTGCCGGACCGGATAGCACCGGATGTGTACAGCATGCATACACTTCTTTGGCTCCACTTTCGATCAATGCATTGGCACCAATTGTGATCGTTCCAGCTGTATCAATAATGTCATCAATCAAAATGCAGATTTTTCCTTCTACATTACCAACAATATTCATCACTTCTGCCACGTTTGGTTTTGGGCGGCGTTTATCGATAATGGCAATCGGTGCTTTCAAGCGCTCAGCCATTTTGCGGGCTCTCGTTACACCACCGTGGTCTGGTGAAACGATCACTACATCATCTTCTGAGAAACCTTTTGATTTGAAGTATTCAGAAAGCAATGGTACCGCCATTAAATGGTCGATTAAAATGTCAAAGAATCCTTGGATTTGCGGAGCATGCAAATCGAGCACGATTACTCGGGTTGCGCCGGCTGTTTCCAACAAATTCGCCACCAATTTCGCAGTAATTGGTTCCCGCGCTTTTGCTTTGCGATCTTGTCGTGCATATCCGTAATAAGGAATTACCACATTCACTGTGCGGGCGGATGCACGTTTTACAGCATCAATCATAATTAAAAGTTCCATTAAGTGTTCATTCACCGGATAGGAAGTGGATTGGACGATGAACACGTCGCAACCGCGGATACTTTCTTCAATATTGATTTGAATTTCCCCATCACTGAAGTGTTTTACAGAACATTTTCCCAATTCCACACCCATTAGTTCCGCAATTTCTTGTGCTAATGGATAATTTGAATTTAACGAGAATATTTTTAATTTTGTGTCAGCGTATGAATACGGCATGATGGCCTCCTAATTATCTTAATTTTTTTGCGTAGTCGATTTTATTTTCTTGTCTTGCGCGGGCAATTGCCAACGAATCTTGCGGCACTTCTTTTGTAATCGTGGATCCTGCGGCAATGAATGATCCTGATCTCAACGTGACAGGAGCTACCAGATTGGAATTGCATCCAACAAACACATTATCTTCAATGATTGTTTTATATTTATTTTTACCATCGTAATTTACGGTAATGGAGCCACAACCTATATTAACATTTTTCCCAACCTCAGCGTCACCTATATAACTTAAATGAGATACTTTTGATTCATCGCCAATCGTACTTTTCTTCACTTCAACAAAGTTGCCGATTTTCACATGGTCGCCTAATTCGGCTTCCGGTCTCAAATGGGCAAATGGACCGACAGAAGTATCTTCACCGATAATGCTTTGCTGCACAACAGATTGTTTCACAACCGAACGATCGCCAATCTTGCTGCTGATAATTTGGCTATTCGGCCCAATGAGGCAATCTTCGCCAATTACCGTTTTTCCTTCAATCACAACACCTGGATAAATGACTGTATCCCGGCCAATTTCAGCATTAATACTAATATGTGTCATTGAAGGATTAATAATCGTTACCCCATTCGCCATATGTTTTTTATTGATGCGTTCACGCATAATTTCTTCTGCTTGGGACAGGGCAATTCGATCATTGACTCCAAGGGTTTCATTGAAATCTTCGCAAACGAAAGCGGAAACAATTTCACCTTTGTTTTTTAATATTTCAATGACATCCGGCAAATAATATTCGCCCTGTGCATTGTTATTATTCACCAGCTTCAACGCTTCAAATAATGCTTTATTATCAAAGCAATAAGTACCAGTGTTGATTTCCTTTTCCAAGCGTTGTTCAGGAGTTGCATCTTTATGCTCTACAATTTGTGCCACTTGACCTTGTTCATCACGAATCACCCGGCCGTATCCTGTTGGATCGTCAGCAATCGCGGTAAGAATCGTCGCTTTCGCCTTTTGGGATACGTGATGTTCAAATAGCGCTTTCATTGTTTCCGGACGAATTAAAGGTGTATCTCCACAAACAACCAGCGTTACGCCTTCCAAATCGCCTAATAATGATTCAGCCTGCATTACGGCATGGGCTGTTCCAAGTTGTTCTGATTGAAGTACATACTCGGATTTGTCTCCAAGGTGTTCTTTCACTTTTTCTGCACCATGCCCAACAATTGTTACAATACGGTTAACATCTAATGTTGATATATTGTCAACGACATGCTCAACCATAGGCTTTCCACACACTGGATGTAAAACCTTGTATAATTTGGACTTCATGCGAGTTCCTTGGCCAGCAGCCAATACAATCGCAAAAATGTTAGTCATGCAAAGTCCCCCAATTTCAGCTCATGTTCTCTTATGACTATATAGTAAAGTTGTTCGATTTTCAAGGCATGATCAGCTGACAAGACATCTATTCTCCCTCTCTATTATATTTTTTTCGCCTCCGTTTTCATATTATTTTTTTTGTGAAAGTTTATGAAAAAGAGGGACCGCCTTCAGACTTTAAAAAAAAGAAAGTGTCCCAAAAGTAAAATGCATTACTCTTGGGACACTGTTTTAAGCGTTTGCTTCTTCTAATTGGGATTCGCTTTGATCTTCTGTTTTTTCTTCACCGGCAGCGTGATATGCGGCCAACACAACATCCTGAATTTTGTTGCGTGTTTTAGAATTGATTGGGTGTGCAATATCACGGAATTCCCCATCCGGTGTTCTTTTGCTTGGCATAGCGACAAATAAACCGTTATTCCCATCAATCACTCGAATATCATGAACCACAAACTCGTCATCTAGTGTGATGGAAGCAATTGCACGCATGCGCCCGTCTGTTTGCACACGTCTAAGTCTCACGTCAGTAACTTCCATTCTTTCACTCCTCTCTTCCTCTAGGATGCCTTTAAGGCTATACAATTCTACAAAAATAAAAAAATTCCTTCTTTATTTTTGAAAAAATTTTCAAATAATTTTTAAGTGTTTTTAATTTTTGTAAATAGATGTTTTTCTTTGTAATTATTTCTGAATACAAAAAAGCGGTGAATCCATGGATGGATTCACCGCCTGGCGATTATTCAAATGCTGCAATCACTTCAATTTCCACTTTTACATCTTTTGGAAGTCTTGCAACTTCTACAGCGGATCGGGCAGGTTTATGATCGCCAAAATTCGCTTCATATGCTTCATTCATTTTTGCAAAGTCATTCATATCGCTTAAAAATACCGTTGTTTTCACAACATTATTTAGAGATAGCCCGGCTTCCGCAAGAACCGCTTTTAAGTTTTTGAACACTTGGTTTGTTTGGGCAACAATATCCCCTTCCACCAATTCGCCTTCAGGAGTTAAAGGGATTTGACCTGAACTGAAGAAGAAACCACCTGCAATAATCCCTTGGGAATAAGGTCCAATTGCTTTTGGTGCATTTGTAGTAGCTACTGCTTTCATCATGATCTCTCCTTTAAAAAATAATTTCCTTCACTTAATTGAATCGTTCTCTCTTTTTCATTTACAGAATGGAGTTTTACCAATGAATAATAATCATCGACAAGAGTTTCACCCGCATGTTCCGCCTCAACGAGAACGGCGATTCCCGCCAAAGTGCAATCAAATTCCTCCAGCAAGCTTTTCATGCCATTCATCGTTCCGCCGACTTTCATAAAATCGTCTGTCAGTAAAACTCTTTGTCCGCTCTTCATGCTACGTTTTGATAATACCATTGTTTGGATTCTTCTGGAAGAACCTGATACATAGTTGATACTCACCGTTGAACCTTCTGTCACTTTGCTATCTCTGCGCACAACCACAACCGGTACATTTAAATATCTGGCAATCGAATGGGCAATGGAAATTCCCTTCGTTGCCACCGTCATAATGGCATCGATTTGTTGATCTTTAAAAATGCTTGCAAAGACTTTTCCTACCCGATTCATCAGGCCGGGATTGCCCAATAAATCCGTCATAAACAAATATCCTCCAGGAAGCAGGCGGTCTGATTTGCTTAACTCGGCTATTAAAATTTGAATTGTTTCCCGAACCTCGTCGTCTGTTACGGTAGGAATGTATTTTACTCCTCCGCTTGCTCCGGGAACCGTTATCAATTCCCCAATGCCTCTTTCTTCAAAAGTTCCCTTCACAATGGCCAAATCTTCGCTAATGGAGGATTTAGCAGAATTATATAATTCAGCAAAATAGGTTAACGGAATGAGTTGATGCGGATGCTCCAACAAATAATGCGTCATATCTACCAAGCGTTCACTACGCTTCCATTTCATGAGACCCTCTCCTAATGAAAATTAAAATACGAATATTTTATAGAAAAAGTATCATAAATGTACGTATTTAGGCAAGTGAATTCCTTTGTCCCAACATGCGCACCGCATAAACTTCATCACAAAAGCCTTTCAATCCATTGTACACCCGATGCAATCTTGATTCGCTATTGACAAAGCCAAAAACCGTCGGACCGCTTCCGCTCATTAACGCTGCGTCTGCCCCGAACCGCAACATATGTTCTTTAATAAAGCCCACTTCAGGATATAATGCACATGTGACAGATTCAAGAACATTTCCTAAAGCCCTGCACATTAAAGAGTAATCTTTATTTTCCAATGCCTGAATCATTTGTTTTGTGTCAGGATGTTCTATATTTTCCAATTTCAATCCTTCATAAACTTTTGCGGTGGAGACTCCGATTCCCGGTTTTGCAAGGATGACCCAGCAAGTCGGAGGGGAAGGCAAATGTTGTATTTTTTCTCCTCTTCCAGTAGCCAAGGCTGTTCCGCCATAAACACAAAACGGAACATCGGATCCAATGGCTGCCCCCAGCTCCGCCAATGTATCAATGGATAAATTTAAATTCCAAAGCTTATTTAATCCCCGCAGTGTGGCGGCTGCGTCGCTGCTGCCTCCTGCAAGTCCGGCTGCTACAGGGATTTCTTTCTCGATCGAAATGGTTGCCCCCGCATCAATGTTATATGTATTTTTCAAAAGCATCGCAGCTTGATAGGCAAGATTTCGTTCATCTTCCGGCACTATACCGCTCGATGAATGAATCTTAATTTTGCCATCGTTCCTCCGTTCAAGCCCGATGCGATCCGCCAAATCGACCGTCGTCATCACCATTTCCACTTCGTGATAGTTGTCCGGACGTTTATAAAGTACATCCAGCGTTAAATTAATTTTGGCAGGTGCTTTTATGTAAAGCATGATGATCCTCCTAACAGACTATTACGGTAAATTCCTTCCGTATATTGTACCATAATGAAGGGTTCACCATAGATGCTAAATATTAAACATAAAAGTATTAAGTAATTTCCGAAAAAATAAAAAAATGCCAACAGCTCTTATAAGAGCCATTGGCATTGTCAACCCTACTTATTGGTTGCTGTTTTGGTTCCCTTGCTGAGCCAAACTTTGTTCAGCCAATTCAATGGCTCGCTTCACCATGTTCCCTGCGTCCCGGGCTCTGATTCCTCCCCAACCTTCCCGTTGGACCACATCATAAAACCCGAGTTCCTTTGCAATCTCCTCTTTTAGACGACTCGACATGACTCCGCCTCTCCGTGCCATAGAGATTACCTCCTTCAAATAAGTAGGTTGACAACCGTAGTATGTGCAAGTTCCAAAAAAAATTGTAGACAAAGTCGATGGAAAAATCGGCTTTGTCTACAATTTACAACAGGGCAGACTATTATTTTACCGCGAGTGCTTCGTTATTGTCATCCAGGAAAGTAATTTCCACGGCTTCCGTTAAAATGTCAGTGTAACTATAAGAAACACGCTTACAAGCATTTTCTTTTTGATCAAGCTCAACGACAAATACTGCATTGTAAGTTTCACTTAAAATCCCATTGCACTCAACCGTTTTTTTACGGCCTCCATTTGCCTTTAACCTCAATGGCTTCCCAATGTGTTCATCCATTGTACGTTTTATCTCCGCTAATGTTTTTGGCATTTCCGCATACACCTCACTAAAGTCAATTATAGCGCAGAAATGCCAATCTGTCAATAAATTATATTATTTTAACAGCAGTCAATTATTCTTGTCAACTTATTTTTCCATAAAAAAAGAAAGTTTTTGTTAGCAATTTCGCAATTTTTAGTGAAAATGCGGATAAAGTTCATTGGAAAGATTTCCAAATTCTTCAATGGTCAAAGTTTCTCCTCTTCTGAAAGGATCAATGCCGCATGATAATAAAGCATCCAAAATTTGCTGCTTTTTTTCTTTTCCTGATTTAAGGCCCGACTGTAAATTGTTCAGTATCGTTTTTCTCCGTTGAGCAAAAGCGGCTCTCGTTACCACAAATAAAAAGTCTTCATCCACCACTTGAATCGGCGGAGCTTCCCGCATCGTAAGCCGGATGACTGCCGAATCAACATTTGGCTGCGGCATAAATACCGTCTTTGGAACCGTCATGACCACTTCGGCGTGAGTATAATATTGCACAGCGATGGACAGTGAACCGTAACTTTTTGTTCCCGGTTTTGCTGTAATGCGATCAGCGACTTCTTTTTGCATCATGACAACAAACCCTCTTATCGGCAAACGGTCATTAAGCAATTTCATCAAAATTGGGGTTGTTACGTAATAAGGCAGATTCGCTACCACCATAATATCTTTGATGTCCAGCATTTCTTCTTCAATGATCTTCGCCACATCCGCCTTTAAGACATCAGAATGGATGATTTTTACATTTGGATAAGGACTTAATGTATCCTCCAATACAGGAATAAGCCGGCCATCAATTTCAAAAGCCACCACTTTTTTGCAATTTCTCGCCAAATGTTCCGTCAAAGCGCCAATACCAGGACCGATTTCAATTGCTCCGCTTTCTTCGGTCAAGCCGGCATAATTCACGATGTTTCGAAGGATGTTTGGATCAATAATAAAGTTTTGGCCTAAACTTTTCTTGAAGGAAAAACCGTATTTTTTCAATATTTCTTTCGTACGTATTGGTGTTGCAATATCTTTATTCATTTTGTTCCTCCCGATCGATTTGCGCTACCGCTTGCGCAAATTGTTCAAAGGTAATTTGAAACATCAATAACCGCTTATGGAGTTGCTTCCCATTCGTCATGCCGATATTCAATATTTCCCCTAACCGGATGCGCCGATTTTTGGCTGATGGATGTCCGATAAGCCGCGCATTCATCAAATCAGCCACCGTAATTTCTTCGGTTTCCGGCAATTCCGCAGCTGGTGTATATACGTTTTTTAAGGCTTGCCGTATATCCTCATCGCTTGCATGTTCAATGCCAACGCCTCTCCCGTTTGCAGCGATGCACTTTTCTTTTGAGAGAAAGGCATGTTTTACACCCGGAATACGCTCTTCGATAATCGCCCGGATCCGTCTTCCGGGATAATCCGGATCCGTAAATACAATGACCCCGCGTTTTTCCTGGGCATGCTGGATACGGCGCAATGTTTCTTCAGATATGGCGGAACCGTTTGTTTCAATCGTATCTGCATTCACTGCTCTTTGGATGGCAACTGTATCATCTTTTCCTTCCACAACGATGATCTCTTTGATTTCCAATGTTGAACCTCTCTTCTACCTTTTATCTTGGACAATTGTACAAAACCTGAACCTTTTTCACAAGAAATGTCCGTTATTTCGATGTCAAAAAAATAAGCTTTCCTGTATCAGGAAAGCTCGATCTTCCATTATTCAGTTAAGCACTTTAATGCGGACTTTTTTTCGTCCCCAGCTGCTTGCTTCCTGCTTGGTTTGCACCAGCACATCAATTTTATTTCCTTTGATTGCGCCACCAGTATCACCGGCAATCGCGTATCCATAACCTTCCACCCAAACTTTTGAGCCTAATGGGATGAGATTTGGATCAACAGCAATCAATTTCAAATTCGGATTGTTGCGCAAATTGATTCCGGAAGCCGATGTGCCGGAACAACCGTTACAGTATGGGGTATATGCAGTTGCAATCACATAGAATTCTTTTCCGCCCGCGCTTGTTCCACGGGATACTTGGGCAGTCACCACTTTTGTTCCCACTGCAACCACTTTTGCTTTCGGTTGTTCGATGATTTTTTCATCTTTAATGACCTTATTTACAACCTTGCCATTTTCTTTTGTAATTTCATAAGTTCTTGAAACTTTGCCTTTCTTTCCTTCCGAAATTACTTTTTCTTTCCCTTTCAGCAAGGAAGAATCTGATTTTGTTTGTACCGGGAAGTCAATTTCTTCCTCCACTACATCGGTAACCTTTTCTACGCGAACAACCGTGATTCGATCATTTGGTTTCACATTGTCGCTCAATTTATTTTCGACACGATCAAGTTCATTAAGTGTTATACCTTGTTGCTTTAAAAAGTTAGCGACCGTAGTGGAAGTGGACCACACTTGCTTTTCTTCTGTACCATCGACAAGTGTCACCTGAAACGCTTTATTGATTTTGATTTTGTCTTCATCGCCCAAGTCTTTATCTAAAGCGATGGAAACTTTATCATGATCCGATACTTTGATGTTTGCTGCATTCAGAATATCTTTGACTTTCGTTTCAGTTGTCCAGATTTCTTGTTCTTTTCCATCAACGATGATTGTTACCGGTTTTGCTTTGATCCATTCAATCGTCATGCCGGGTTTTATTTTTGCATCAAGCGAATAGGATAATTTGTCATGCCTCGTTATATCGATGTTTTCTTCTTCGAATAATTCTTCAACTGTCTCGGCATGAGTTAATATGTTCATTTCTTCACCATTCGCTATAATTGTCACAGGTGTTTTTGTTCCTTGATACAGAACAAAGGTGGTAACCACCGCAAGCAACGCGATAAACAAAATGGTGACCAATAATTGTTGGTGCTTGATCCCAAATAAAAGTTTTTTTATGGGACTACTTGACATTAAAAAACGCCTCCTTAACACCCGTTGAATTATACGGGTATCTTTTTATTATGTCAACTAATAAATGTTCTCAATTACTAGTTTAGCAATTTATGATCCTATTAAACTGCAGTATTGGAGGCTATTTTTCGTTTTATACATCCAATTTAAAAAGTTTCTTCGCATTTTCTGTCGTTGCCTTTGCAACCTCTTCCACCGGGATTTCTTTCAACCGGGCAATTTCCTCGGCAACTAGCGGCACCAGAGAAGGCTCATTTCTTTTTCCGCGATATGGATGCGGCGCCAAATATGGTGCGTCCGTTTCAATCAGTAAATGCTCCAATGGAATTTCTTTAGCCACCTTCTTTGGCATACGGGCATTTTTAAAAGTAACAGGCCCGCCCAAACTGATCATAAAATTCATTTTTATGCATTCCAGTGCCGTTTCGACGCTTCCACTAAAACAGTGCATGATTCCACCAACCGTTTTGGCGTTTTCTTCCCTTAAAATCCTTACAACATCTCCTGTTGCTTCCCGATTATGGATGATAATCGGAAGATTCGTTTTTTGCGCCAAACGGATTTGTTTGCGGAATAGTTCCTGCTGGATTTCTTTTGGGGATTTGTCCCAATGATAATCCAGTCCTGTTTCACCGATCCCTACCACTTTCGGATGATGGGTCAGCTCTTCAATCCATGCCAGGTCTTCTTCTGTACAATCGATTGCGTCTACTGGATGCCAACCAATTACTGCATAAAGAGATTCGTATTTCTCTACGAGTTCCATCGCTCTTTCGATGGTTTTCCGATCAAAGCCAACAACAATCATTTTTTCTACTTTTGCTGCATGTGCCCGATCGATGACTTCTTGTAAATCTTCCTGAAATTGATCTGCATTCAAATGGACATGTGTATCAATGAACATATTAATCACACCTACCGTATATTGTATTGGACTGGTATATTACTGATTTCACAAAAATGTTACATTTTCATTACGAGAATCAAAACTCATGACATTCTTCATATCGTTTTGTAACAAAACTAGTCTTTTTATACTAAACCGTTTTCATCAAATTCTGATGACCGACTTTTATTGTTATTTTAAAATAATTTTTTGACAACAAAAATGCCTGTTGAATGACCCATCCAACAGGCTTTCACTTTACTTCACTTTTGCTCCATTTTCCAAAGCAGAATCTACAGTCGCGAGTTTTAACACTCCATTATGCGACCCCGCCAAAATCATACCTTGGGACAACTCGCCACGAAGTTTCACCGGTTTTAAATTGGCAACGACAATCACTTTTTGGCCAATCAATTCTTCCGGTTTATAATGCTCGGCAATCCCTGAAACGACTTGACGTGTCTCATAACCCAAATCCACTTGGAGCTTTAATAATTTATCCGTTTTTGGCACCGGCTCACATGCTGTCACCGTACCTACCCGCAAATCAAGTTTTTGGAAATCTTCAATTGTGATTTCCGGTACTTCCGGTGCTTCCGCTTTATTTGTTTTCTCTTCTTGCGGTGTTTTCACACTGGCACGCATTTGATTGCGAATATATTCGATTTCCACTTCCGGATCTAATCTTGGGAAAATAGGAATTCCTTTTTCTACCACTTTTGTTTTCTCAGGTATAACATTTCCGAATCCCTCAATTGTCTCCCAAGCCAACAATTTTTCATCCAATCCAAGCTGTTCCATGATGCGTTTTGGCGTTTGCGTCATAAACGGTTGTAACATTACTGCAATATGGCGCAAACTTTCGGCTAAATTGTACATAACTTGAGCCAATTTGCCACGGTTCTCTTCATTTTTCGCCAATACCCAAGGCTCTGTTTCATCGATATATTTGTTTGTTCTTGAAATAAATGACCACAAATCCGCAAGTACTACACTGAATTGCATTTTTTCCATGTTCGCTTCATATAAAGCTTTTGTTTCTTTTGCATGGGCTTTTAATGAAGCATCGAATTCCGTTTCTTCCAAACCTTCTGTTGGAATGACGCCATCGAAATATTTATTGATCATTGAAACCGTACGATTTAATAAATTCCCTAAATCGTTTGCCAAATCATAGTTCGTGCGTTCCACAAACGATTCCGGAGAAAATACGCCATCTGCTCCAAATGGCAATTCACGAAGCAAAAAGTAGCGTGTTGCATCCAACCCATAGCGGTCAATCAGCATTTCAGGATAAACGACATTCCCCTTCGATTTCGACATTTTTCCGTCCTTCATCATGATGAAACCGTGGGCAAACACTTTTTTTGGCAGTGGGAGACCCAACGCCATTAAGAAAATTGGCCAATAAATTGTATGGAAACGGACAATATCTTTACCTACAACATGCACATCAGCCGGCCAATATTTTTTAAACAACTCGTCATTGTCTGAACCGTATCCTAAAGCGGTAATATAGTTTGTCAAGGCATCCACCCAAACGTAAATGACATGTTTGGGATCTCCGGGAACTTTAATTCCCCAGTCAAAGGAAGTTCTTGAAACGGAAAGATCCTCCAATCCCGGTTTAATAAAGTTGTTGATCATTTCATTTTTTCTGGATTCCGGTTCAATAAACTCAGGATTTTCTTCATAATATTCAAGTAATCGATCCGCATATTTTTGCATATTAAAGAAGTAGGATTCTTCCTTCAATTTTTGGACAGGACGTCCGCAGTCCGGACAATTGCCATCCACCAACTGTGTTTCGGTGTAATAGGATTCGCAAGGCGTACAATACCAGCCTTCATATTCTCCTTTATAAATATCTCCGTTATCCAAAAACTTCTTGAATATTTTTTCTACACTTTTTACATGCCGTTCTTGTGTAGTCCGAATAAAATCATCATAAGAAATGTCCATCTTCTTCCATAATTCTTTTGCGGCTTCAGCAATTTCATCCACATATTCTTGGGGATGCTTTCCTACTTCTTTCGCTTTTTGTTGAATTTTTTGTCCGTGTTCGTCCATTCCTGTCAAAAAACGGACATCGAATCCGCGCAATCTTTTATACCGAGCCATCGCATCCGAAGCCACTGTCGTATAGGCTGTTCCAATATGGAATTTTCCGCTTGGATAATATATTGGGGTTGTTATATAAAACGTCTTTTTTTCACTCACCTAAACTGCCTCCATTGTCAACGATATATAGTATTAATTGTAACGATTAACGATTTTTGTTTCAACGCTTACATATTATACTAAAATTTTGTCGAAATTTATTTGATGTTGTAAATAAAAATTTGTTGATACTATTCTTAATTCACTTGTATTGTATTGTTAAACAATTACAAATCATACTTTTTTATTAAAAAAAACGAATTTTTATAATTTTTATTAATATCTCTCAAAACTTGAATGCTAAATAATTGACGTTTATTCCTTTTATTGGTATTATTTTAGACAGACAAAGAATAAATGTCGAATTTTGGCGAATACGAGATTTATTCTAAATTATGACGCAAAAATAGGAGGAAAACATTGTCATGAAATCTACTGGTATTGTCCGTAAAGTTGATGAGTTAGGTCGCGTGGTAATTCCAATTGAACTTCGCCGTACGTTGGGCATTAATGAAAAGGATGCATTGGAAATCTATGTAGATGATGATAAAATCATCCTCAAAAAATACATGCCTAACATGACATGTGCGATTACGGGCGAAGTTTCAGACAAAAATTTCCGTTTAGCTGGAGGTAAGTTGATTTTAAGCCCAGAAGGCGCGGAAATTTTAATGAAAGAAATCCAGGAACATTTAAACAGAAAATAATTTGAGATCGACAAAAGCATAACTGAAAGTCTTGTTGAAGCACCCGCAAACAACAATGATGACATGGCGAAATTTCGGCTGTCTGGAACATTAGACAGCCTTCTTTTTTTTATAAATGATATTCTTGATAAACTTCCCTTTTTGGAAGCCCTCTTAATTTGGCCACTTCTTTTATCGCTTCTTTTGAAGTGAGTTGTTTTTCTTTCATCAATAACTCCACATGTTCTTTGATGGTCATGTTTGACCAATAAGGGGCTTCGTCTTCACTTTCTTCCCCATCTTGCGACCCTTCGATGATAATGCAAAACTCTCCTCTTACTTCATTGTCTTTTGTCCATTGGACGGCCTCCTCTACCGTTCCTCTCAAAAATTCTTCAAATTTTTTTGTCAATTCTCTCGCAAGCACAATGTTCCGATTGCCCAACACAGCCTCCATATCTTTTAATGTATCTTGCAGCCGGTGGGGCGCTTCGTAAAAGATCAGCGTTTCTTTCCGATTTTTTAAAAGGGACAACTGTTTTTTTCTTTCTTTACTGCTGCGATGCAAAAAGCCGAAAAAGTAAAATGGCTGCGGAGACAAACCGGAGGCGATCAAAGCCGTCAATGCCGCATTGGCCCCTGGTATCGGAACGACTGCAAAATCTGCTTCAACCGCTTTTCGGACAATGTCAGCACCCGGATCCGAAATGCATGGCATCCCCGCATCACTGACTAAAGCGACCGTTTTCCCTTCCCCCAACCATTGCAATATTTTTTCGCCAGCCTGTTCCTGATTATGTTCATGGTAGCTGACTAAAGGGGTGGAAATGTCGTAATAAGACAACAGTTTTTTTGTGTTTCTCGTATCTTCTGCTGCAATAATATCCACTTCTTTTAAAATTCGTAATGCCCTCAAAGTGATGTCTTCCAAATTGCCGATGGGTGTGGCCACCAAATATAGACAACCGCTTTGTTCATGTAAGCTGCTTTTTTGAGATTTCATTATTTTCTCTCCCGATATATTTCATTTTTTCACTGCGTTTTAATTGTTTGAAGGCATACTCCGCCCTCATCGCTTCTTCCTTTGTATCGTAGGTTTCATAATAGATGCATTTTACCGGGCGCTTCGATCGTGTGTATTTCGCCCCTTTTCCCGCATTGTGCTGATTCACTCTCCGCTCCAAGTCATTTGTATATCCCGCATAAAAAGACGAGTCGGCACATTCCAGCACATAAAAATAATGTCTATCCTTTTTCTCCATATAACAATTCTCTCATTTCAGCTGTATACTTATTATCATCATCATATACATACAACGGGGGCATAATTTTTAAATCCGGCTTGCCATCCTTGATTCCTTCGATCAACAACATATTCGCCTCTTTTCCCATTTTCGGGTAAATTAGGCGGATGCGTTTCGGTTCCAATCGATGGTTCCTCATGGAAGTTATGATATCAAGAAGCCTTCCCGGTCTATGTACAAAGGCTGCCTTTCCGCCCTGTTTCAGCAATCTGCTGGCCGCATGAATGGCTTCATCCAATGTGAGCAACACTTCATGGCGGGCGATTGTATAATGCTCATTCAAGTTTTTATCGCTTGTTTCAATATCCAAAAAGTAAGGCGGGTTGCATGTAACCGTATCGTATTTCTCAATCCCCAAGATCGGAGGGATTTCCTTTACATCGCCGTGAATCATTTGAATCTGCTCTTCCAATCCGTTATATTGAATGCTTCTTACAGCCATATCATACAACCGTTCCTGAATTTCCACCCCAATGATTTTTGCCTTCGTACGAGTGCTTAAAAATAAGGGAATCACACCGTTTCCTGAACATAAATCAACAATTTGTCCCTTTGAAATGGGAATGCTCGCAAATTTGGCCAATAAAACGGCATCCAATGAAAAGGAGAAAACGGAAGGACTTTGAATGATGCGCAAATTTTCCGCCAATAAATAATCCAGCCGTTCGTCGCCCTTTAACCAATTTTCCAATCCTACACTCCTCCTCATGAAAATAAAAGACTGTACCCATTTTCGGGTATCAGCCTTGATTTAAGCATTTTTATTAAAAAACGAAAGACAAAACAAGCAGTCCTCCCCTTTTCGGGAGCTTCCAAAGTGCACATTGCACACGTGAAATCCTTCTTGATACAGCCGGGCCAAATTATCATAGCCTTCCCCAATATCCAAATGGCTTTTCTTTTCACCATGTTCAGAAGTTTCTGCTGCTTTTGTCAATTCTTCTAATCGTCTTCTCAGATGATAATTTTCTATTTGAAGTGACTGATATTCTTCCACCATGTGCGCAACAGATTTTTTTATTTCATGAAACTGCTGTTGTAGTGTTTCTAGTTGCTGTTCAAATTCCATTATAGCATCTAAAAAATTTCGGTCCCTCAACCAAGCCACCCCATTAGTATTAATCTATATCAGATTCTTTTCGCACTCAAGTATTTCCTCCAGCGTATATTCAGCCGTGCGTTCCAGTTCTTCTAAATAGACTTGGACGACTCTTTCCAGCACATTGATTCCAACAACCGTTCCAAAGCCATCAGGAGTGATTGTTGTCTCGCCAATATCAGGCATTCCATCTTTCGCTGTTTCATAATCATCATTTTCATATTTCAAGCAGCACATTAGGCGACCACATAATCCAGATATTTTTGTAGGATTTAGTGATAGATTTTGATCTTTTGCCATTTTGATGGAGACCGGATCAAAATCCCCCAGAAATGTTGAACAGCATAGCATTCTTCCGCAAGGACCAATACCTCCGAGAAGTTTTGCCTCATCTCTCACCCCGATTTGGCGGAGTTCGATACGAGTCCGGAAAATCGCGGCCAAATCTTTTACCAGTTCACGGAAATCGACTCTTCCCTCTGCTGTAAAATAGAAAATCACTTTATTCCGATCGAATGTATATTCAACATCCACCAGTTTCATTTCCAGTTGATGTTCGGCTATTTTTACATTCGCTATATCAAAAGCCCGTCTAGCTTCTGCTTTATTTTCTTCCACTTGGATTTTATCCCGCTCAGTTGCAGGCCGTAAAACTTGCTTCAAAGGCAAAACAACATCATTTTCACCAACTTGTCTCATCGGAACAACAATTTTTCCATACTCGACGCCCCGAGCCGTTTCAACTATGACATATTGGTCCTTTTCAAGTTGATATTCTCCAGGGTCAAAGTAATATATTTTACCCGCCCGTTTAAAGCGGACTCCTACCACATTATACAAAGGAATACCCCTCCTGCAATTTCAGCATCAGCTGTTCCAATAAAAGCGTGCGATTCATATTGCGACCTACATTTTGTCTTGCTTGCAATATTGCTTGCATTTGATTCGACAACTGCTCAAAAGTTGAAGTTAATGCAATTTCTTTCCATCTATCCATCATATCCGGATAAGTGCAAGCACTTTCTGGATTTGCCTTTATTGCTACAATATCACGATAAGCCAACAGAAGTAAATCGAGACTGAGTTCAAAATCGCTTTTTTCCTTCAGGTTTGGAAGCCATTCGTCGTATACAATCAACAAGGCTTCGTTTACATTTTTTCTGACAGTCTCAACTAATTTTAACACTGTTTTTCTTGCCAGTGCAAACTGCTCATCCTGCGCTAAAGCAAGACCTTTCTCCACACTGTTCGTCACTTGGCTGACAGTGGAAGCCATGGAAAAGGTTAACCCTTGTTGCTGCAACTGTTGAATCAATAAGTCTTTCGGAATGCTTGAGAACTTGATATGTTGGCAGCGGGATTGAATCGTCGGCAATATGGATTGATATTGTTCCGTCAGGAGGATGGCCGTTACTTGTCCATCCGGTTCCTCCAAAAACTTCAACAGCGTATTGCTGGCGGCGATATTCATTTTATCCGCTTGATGAATGACATATATCTTTCTTCCCTCTTCTATGCCCGTCCTTGTCATATTCGAAATTAAGTCCCGGATTTGTTCCACTTTGATAAATTGCCCATCCGGTTCTATATGTAAAATGTTCGGATGGTTCCCGGATTCGACACGTTTACAATTTCTGCATGTTTCACATGGAACATTTTTCGACGGATTCAGACAGAGCATCAATTTGATAAAAAATTTTGCCACTTCTTTTTTGCCCGTCCCTTTTTCCCCTTCAAAAATATAAGCATGGGCAATGCGCCCTTTTTCAAAAATCATCTGTAATTGTTTCATGACAATGGGCTGCAATTTCATAAGCTCATCTATTGTTTCAAACATGTTCTTTCACCTTTTCCCCAATCTGGACGATTATTTTTTTAGAAAAAATCCCGTGTCTATCAAAAGGGGAAAGACACGGGTTTTACATATATAGATTAATTAGCAGGCCTTTTATTTCGCCAATTTTATCGAGCAAATCAATCGTATCCTTTTCTTCGTCCAAAATATCCTGAGCAAGTTCAACCAAACGTTGATCAATCGTTTTAATAATTTTCAACCTTCTGCCTTCACCGAATCGATTCCAAGTGTGGGACTGTTTCAATTCAAGGCCGTATTCGACAGCTTCTTGCAAAAAACGCTTTACGAGCATTTTAAACCTAGCCAAATCCCGCAGGTTTCTCGACCTTGCGACCCGATCGCCCGCCGCAGAAATATCCCCCAGCAGCCGGGTCAATTGCTCGTTTTGCAATTTTTGTCCCTGCCTTAAAACCAGTTCTCCGAAGCGGTTGTTGGTTTCGGCCGGTTGTTTCATTTCATGTAAATTTGTTTTGATTCCTACCCGTATATCTTGGTTAATCTTCATGTTACTCAGCCCCTACACACTTCTTTTTGGAAATTCGGTTTATTAAAAGTGGTGATATGCTTCGATCGGCAAAACGAATACCGTTGCGCCGCCAACTTCCACCTCGACCGGATACGGAATATAGGTGTCCGCATTTCCTCCCAGAGGTGAAACAGGAGTGACCATTTGTTCCCTTGCCCGACAATTATCCCGAATGATATCCAGCACCTTTGAAACATCTTGATCTTCTACGCCTATCAAAAATGTCGTATTTCCCGAGCGCAAGAATCCGCCGGTACTTGCCAACTTAGTCGCGCGAAAGTTTTGCTTCATTAAAGCATTCGACAGCCGGTTGCTATCTTGGTCTTGAATGACCGCAACGATTAATTTCATTCACTCACTCCTATAATTGCGTATTTTTATTATATCATATTACCCATTTTCACTTCATTTCCTGCTTTCAAAAAAATTCGCCATTCAGATGGTGGATTGTTCGTATTCGTAAAAGGAAGTTTTTTATCTTATTTTATGAATGAAACAATGATTTTGTCCTGCATCTTGATATCTTTGCATGCACCACACACGTAACAGATGGGAATCCCTAAAACTTTTATAAAGAAGCACGAATGTTTTTTACAGTTTACCCTCAAAACAAAAAGAAAAGAATCCTGCATAAAGCAGAATCCTTCTATTAATGATTCCGTTTTAAATAATTTAATATTTCGTTCAAAACAAGTTGGAATACCGTTTCCATGTCCTGCTCGGCATCAATTTTTTTGATTCTTTCAGGAAATTCTTCTAAA
This sequence comes from Ureibacillus sp. FSL W7-1570, assembly GCF_038593265.1. Classification (GTDB taxonomy): domain Bacteria; phylum Bacillota; class Bacilli; order Bacillales_A; family Planococcaceae; genus Ureibacillus; species Ureibacillus suwonensis. The sequence goes on along the minus strand of NZ_CP151979.1, from coordinate 2,478,547 downwards.
AGATGATAGTAGCCTTCTCTCACTTTACGGTGAAAATCCAACGACTCCAAATCCAGACGATTGACTTCCCGGTCTCCGTTTTTCCGTATCCTTGAAAGCCCCACCTCGGGAGAGACATCCAAAAATAAAGTCAAATGAGGCATATAACCATCAATCGCAAATTGGTTAATGGTCAATATTTCTTCTATTCCAAGACCTCTGGCATATCCTTGATATGTTAAACTGCTGTCTATATATCGGTCACATAATACGATACTGCCTTTTTCTAATGCTGGAATAACCTTTTCTACAAGATGCTGTCTTCTTGCAGCAGCATACAAAAGCGCTTCTGTCTTTGCATCCATCCTTACATTCTTTTTGTCCAAAATGATATTTCGAATCTGTTCCGCAATTTCAATTCCTCCAGGTTCTCTCGTACAAACGACTTCATACCCCTGTTGAACCAAGTATTCCGCTAATCGTTTCAGGACCGTACTTTTTCCTGCACCTTCTCCACCTTCAAAACTGATTAAATATCCCACAAGTTGTTCCTCCAATGAATGTTTTTTTTCATGCCGATTAAGGCTTTACGACACAAAGGAGCTTTTCTTCAAGCCGAATTTCCCCTTGGAACGCAGCTCCTACTGCGATCAATTCTTCCAATTGACTCAGTTTTGACACCGTAATTTTTTCCCCGGATATAAACAAAGGGATTCCCGGTGGATATGGTATCACCATGCCCGCTGACACTCTGCCCATGGCTCGCACATAAGGAATCCATTCGGTCTCCATATCCGCCAATTCATCGAAAGAGTACTCGGGAATGGAGATTTTCTGGATTTCTTTCAACGGATTTGATAATACGTTTGTTTTTTCCCTTTTCTTCAAAGAAGCAACAGCTTCTTTTATTTGGATTCTTGTTTCTGCAAAAGGGAAATTTTGACCTTGCTTCAATAGAGGCAAGATCAATAACACTTGATGGACATCAGCCATTTCCGGATATATCCCACTATTCTCCAACGATTCTTTCAACTGGAAACCAGTGTAGCCTGGCACCCTAAGCAGCACTTTTAACGGATCGTCGACTTCGATAACTTCCAGCGGCTGGATTGAGCGCAATGCCTCAATCCATTGGTTCCGTTTTTCAAAGAAATAGCTTGCATCAATTTCTGAATACGTTTGAACATAATGCCTTGCATCATCCAATGATGCGAGCAATAAATAGGATGGACTGCTGGATTGCAACATGCGCAAATAACGGTTCACCCGTTCCGCATCCACAATGTTCGATTTAATATGTAAAAATGAAGCCATCGTCATTGCCGGCAATGTTTTATGGGCGGATTGGACAACAATATCCGCGCCGACATCCAATGCCGATTCCGGAAATCGTTTGCTCGCAGATAAATGGGCTCCGTGGGCTTCATCCACCAGCACCGGGATCCCCAATTCATGACATAGAGCTATTTGCTGTTTCAATTCCTTCGATACGGCTCCGTAATAAGTTGGGGAAGTTAAAATGACCGCTTTGACGTCTTGGTGAAGCAGTAACACCTCTTTCAAAGTCGATAACGACACATGGGTGGCCGTCCGGGTTTCCCCGTCCCATTCCGGCGAAACATAGATCGGTTTAGCCCCCACCAATTGAAGGCCGTGAAATATCGATTTGTGCGCATTTCTTTGCACAATCACTTTTTCATTTCTTTTGCACGTGGCATAAATCATTGCCAAATTTCCAACCGTTGAGCCATTCACTAAAAAGAAACTTCGATCTGCACCATAGGTTTGGGCCAATAGCTGTTCCGCTTCATAGATGGCCCCTTCCGGATGATGAAAATCATCAAGGCCCGTCAATTCCGTTAAATCAAAGGGGAGTGCCCCTTGCAATTCTTTAGGCAGTCCGGATATGAACCCATTTTTATGGCCCGGTACATGAAAGGATGTGGGCTGTTTTTCTACAAATTTCTTTAGTGTTTCAACTAATGGACGTCCTATTCTCATCGTCTTCCCCCCTGTACTACTGACTTTTATTATAGTCTGAATGGAAGAAAAACTCATCTTCTGATAATGAATTCATTGAAAATGAATTCATCCATTCGGGGAAGCTCACTGTATCCCCGTTGTCAAAATATTAAGATGCCATTTTTTTTGGCACGATGAAAAATTTGATGACCAAAGACGGTTTGGCATAAAATATAGAAAAATTAGGAAACGAAAATTATGAATAAGCTATTGAATTTCTTTTATCCTAGGGGGAAGAAAAATGGCAGAAGACAAAAAATCACCTGAAGCGAGAAGAGAAAGCATGAGGCGAATGGAAAGATAACCAGCCAACTGGAAATTAAGAATGAATAGACTTTCGGTCTTTAATAGGAGGGGGCAAATAAATAATTAACCTCTAAATAACTTGTATCGTTTTTAATTCCATTCCGTTTCCTTATATAAATGAATGAAAAAGCAGAAAACTAAAATATAGTGATTTTTATTAACGGCGTCCTACTCTCGCAGGGGATCCCCCCAACTACCATCGGCGCGAACTCCGAAGCACGTTGACCGGCTACTCTCGTCAGCTTCGGCGGTCCGGTGCTCACGTACCCGACGCTTGCGCTCCGGGCCGCCTCGCTTCCTTGATCTTCTTGGTCCCCGTGCTTCTCGTCTGCTTCTAATCGGCTTGCCGCTTCACTTTTTGGTTCCTGCTACTGTATCGCGCCGAACTGACCTCCGGTCTTTGGTAGTTAAGGGCGTTTTTGGCAATTAAAAGGGGCTGTCCGAAAAGTCGATTGATTCGACCTTCGGCTCAGCCCTTTTTTCTGTTTTTAGGGTACAAAAAAATCGTCCTTTTTTATAGAATGAAATTGACCAAAAAACATTCTAAAGAAAGGACGATTTTTTATGAATAATCAAATGACTATTCAAGAAAATTATAACACGCAATTAGAAATGACTCTAGAGGGTATTCAAAAAATAGAGGTTCAAAAGAACAAGAAACGCAAAAAGCTAGTTTTCCAACCTTATTGCAATCGTCAAGTCATGAGCATTTTAGATATCGAAATGTATATTCCTGAAAATCATGTCGCCCGTTTAGTGGATGAAATGGTGGAATCGATTCCGGATGAAGTGTTGTATACTCATTATGTTGGTGGGGGTCGTGCACCCTATCACCCTAAAATGTTATTGAAAGTGATTTTATATGCGTACACTCAAAACGTTTATTCAAGTCGGAAAATGGCGCAAATGGTGAAAGAAAATCTTCCGATGATGTGGTTGGCGGGATTGCAAACCCCTGACCATCGCACAATAAATGATTTTCGTAGTGTTCGTATGTCAAACATGATGGATTCTGTATTTGAACAATTTGTCCTTCAACTAGTAGAACAAGGATTTATCGACCTCGACCATATTTTTGTGGATGGTACGAAAATAGAAGCGAATGCCAACAAATATACGTTTGTATGGCGAAAATCCGTAGAAAAATATGATCAGAAACTACGAGCCAAAATTCAATCGTTTCTACAAGAAGCGCACCAAATCGCCTTGGAGGAATTAAAAGAAGAACAATTAGAAGAAGAATTAGAAAAATCATCGGCACAACTTTCTGAGAGAATAGAAGCTTTGGAAAAAGATTATAAACAGGAAGAAGACAAAGAAAGAAAAAAAGAACTTCGCTCTAAAAAATCCCAACTCACCAAACAACTGAAAACGATTCAAACGGATTATCTTCCACGATTACGAAAATACAAAGTACAAAAACAGATTCTAGGTGAACGAAATAGCTACTCGAAAACCGACCATGAGGCCACTTTTATGCGAATGAAAGAGGACCATATGAAAAACGGCCAACTCAAGGCGGGTTATAATGTTCAACTCGCCACACAACATCAATTTATCGTGGGATTTGAAATTTATCAAAATCCAGGAGATACTCGCTGTTTCCAACCATTTATGGAAAAGTTATTGGAATCGATACCGAAGGAAAAGAAACTCAAGTATGTCATTGCCGATGCAGGATATGCGAGTGAAGAAAACTATTTATATGCGATTGGCGAAGAAAAAGAACCTCGTTTTGAATTATTAGCCCCATACCAAACCTATTTGAAGGAACAAAGTAAAAAGTTTAAAAAGGATTTATCAAAAGTACAAAACTGGAAATACATCGAAGAAGACGATTGCTTTATCTGTCCGAACAATCGGAAAGTCGTATTCAAGTATTATCAAAAAAGAAAAAATGCATCTGGATACATACAAGATTTGAAAGTGTACGAGTGTGAAGATTGTACGGATTGCCCGTTGAAGAATGGGTGTACGAAAGCCAAAGGAAATCGTCGAGTATATTGGAACACGATTTATGAAGAAATGAAAGCGAAAGCCAAAGCAGCTCTTGGTGACGAACAAAAGGCAGCTCTTTATGCGAAGCGTAAAGTGGATGTCGAAAGTGTGTTCGGGAACATCAAGGGCAATTTGCGTTTCACTCGATTTCTGTTACGGGGGCTTCATAAAGTCCGAACAGAATTCGGGATTGTGGCAATGGCCCACAACATACTGAAATGGGCCGCAAATTCCCAAACCAATTTCAAAAATAAGGAAACAGAGCGAATGGAAAAACTCATTGTTTTCTCCATTCGCTCTGTTTTTATGGACTTTTTAGACAAGCCCTTCTTGCGAAGCGACGTCCTACTCTCGCAGAGGGAAGCCCTCAACTACCATCGGCGCTAAAGAGCTTAACTTCCGTGTTCGGTATGGGAACGGGTGTGACCTCTTTGCCATCGTCACTTCACCATATTTAGTTGAGAGGTTGTTCTCTCAAAACTGGATAACGGCATTGAAAGCTTTTCTTTTGGTTAAGTCCTCGATCGATTAGTATCCGTCAGCTCCACACGTCACCGTGCTTCCACCTCGGACCTATCTACCTCATCGTCTTTGAGGGATCTTACTTGCTTATGCAATGGGAAATCTCATCTTGAGGGGGGCTTCATGCTTAGATGCTTTCAGCACTTATCCCGTCCACACATAGCTACCCAGCTGTGCCTTTGGCAAGACAACTGGTACACCAGCGGTGTGTCCATCCCGGTCCTCTCGTACTAAGGACAGCTCCTCTCAAATTTCCTGCGCCCACGACGGATAGGGACCGAACTGTCTCACGACGTTCTGAACCCAGCTCGCGTACCGCTTTAATGGGCGAACAGCCCAACCCTTGGGACCGACTACAGCCCCAGGATGCGATGAGCCGACATCGAGGTGCCAAACCTCCCCGTCGATGTGGACTCTTGGGGGAGATAAGCCTGTTATCCCCGGGGTAGCTTTTATCCGTTGAGCGATGGCCCTTCCATGCGGAACCACCGGATCACTAAGCCCGTCTTTCGACCCTGCTCGACTTGTAGGTCTCGCAGTCAAGCTCCCTTATGCCTTTACACTCTGCGAATGATTTCCAACCATTCTGAGGGAACCTTTGGGCGCCTCCGTTACCTTTTGGGAGGCGACCGCCCCAGTCAAACTGTCCACCTGACACTGTCTCCCAAGCCGATCAGGCTTGCGGGTTAGAATTTCAGTACAACCAGGGTAGTATCCCAAGGGCGCCTCCAGGGAAGCTGGCGCTCCCCCTTCTACGGCTCCTACCTATCCTGTACAAGTTGCACCGAAATTCAATATCAGGTTACAGTAAAGCTCCACGGGGTCTTTCCGTCCTGTCGCGGGTAACCTGCATCTTCACAGGTACTATAATTTCACCGAGTCTCTCGTTGAGACAGTGCCCAGATCGTTACGCCTTTCGTGCGGGTCGGAACTTACCCGACAAGGAATTTCGCTACCTTAGGACCGTTATAGTTACGGCCGCCGTTTACTGGGGCTTCAATTCGGAGCTTCGCTTGCGCTAACTCCTCCTCTTAACCTTCCAGCACCGGGCAGGCGTCAGCCCCTATACGTCACCTTGCGGTTTTGCAGAGACCTGTGTTTTTGATAAACAGTCGCCTGGGCCTATTCACTGCGGCTCATCGGGGCTTGCACCCCAATGAGCACCCCTTCTCCCGAAGTTACGGGGTCATTTTGCCGAGTTCCTTAACGAGAGTTCTCTCGCTCACCTTAGGATTCTCTCCTCGACTACCTGTGTCGGTTTGCGGTACGGGCACCTCCCGCCTCGCTAGAGGCTTTTCTTGGCAGTGTGAAATCAGGAACTTCGCCTCCTAAGAGGCTCCCCATCACCGCTTGGCGTTACGGGAAGCGGATTTGCCTACTTCCCCGCCTTGCGGCTTGGACACGCGCGACCAACGGCGTGCTTTCCCTATCCTCCTGCGTCCCCCCATTGCTCAAACGGCGGGGAGGTGGTACAGGAATATCAACCTGTTGTCCATCGCCTACGCCTTTCGGCCTCGGCTTAGGTCCCGACTAACCCTGAGCGGACGAGCCTTCCTCAGGAAACCTTAGTCATTCGGTGGATGGGATTCTCACCCATCTTTCGCTACTCATACCGGCATTCTCACTTCTAAGCGCTCCACCAGTCCTTCCGGTCTGACTTCTGCGCACTTAGAACGCTCTCCTACCACTCGTGCGAAGCACGAATCCACAGCTTCGGTGAACCGTTTAGCCCCGATACATTTTCGGCGCAGCGTCACTCGACCAGTGAGCTATTACGCACTCTTTAAATGATGGCTGCTTCTAAGCCAACATCCTGGTTGTCTAAGCAACGCCACATCCTTTTCCACTTAACGGTTACTTTGGGACCTTAGCTGGTGGTCTGGGCTGTTTCCCTCTTGACCACGGATCTTATCACTCGTAGTCTGACTCCCGCGTCTAAATAGCTGGCATTCGGAGTTTGTCTGAATTCGGTAACCCGAGGTGGGCCCCTAGTCCAAACAGTGCTCTACCTCCAGTATTCGTTACGCGAGGCTAGCCCTAAAGCTATTTCGGAGAGAACCAGCTATCTCCAAGTTCGATTGGAATTTCTCCGCTACCCACACCTCATCCCCGCACTTTTCAACGTGCGTGGGTTCGGGCCTCCAGTGAGTGTTACCTCACCTTCACCCTGGACATGGGTAGATCACCTGGTTTCGGGTCTACGACCACGTACTCTTTCGCCCTATTCAGACTCGCTTTCGCTGCGGCTCCGTCTCCTCGACTTAACCTTGCACGTAATCGTAACTCGCCGGTTCATTCTACAAAAGGCACGCCATCACCCGTTAACGGGCTCTGACTACTTGTAGGCACACGGTTTCAGGTTCTCTTTCACTCCCCTCCCGGGGTGCTTTTCACCTTTCCCTCACGGTACTGGTTCACTATCGGTCACTAGGGAGTATTTAGCCTTGGGAGATGGTCCTCCCGGATTCCGACGGAATTTCACGTGTTCCGCCGTACTCAGGATCCACTCTGGAGAGGATGGATTTTCGACTACAGGGCTGTTACCTTCTACGGCCGTCCTTTCCAGAACGGTTCGTCTAACCCATCCTTTTGTAACTCCGTATAGAGTGTCCTACAACCCCAAGAGGCAAGCCTCTTGGTTTGGGCTGTTCCCGTTTCGCTCGCCGCTACTCAGGGAATCGATGTTTCTTTCTTCTCCTCCAGGTACTTAGATGTTTCAGTTCCCTGGGTGTGCCCTCTTAACGCTATGAATTCACGTTAAGATACTGCTCCATTACGAGCAGTGGGTTGCCCCATTCGGAAATCTCCGGATCAAAGCTTACTTACAGCTCCCCGAAGCATATCGGTGTTAGTCCCGTCCTTCATCGGCTCCTAGTGCCAAGGCATCCACCGTGCGCCCTTACTAACTTAACCTTACGGCTTACGATTTGCTTGCGCCTCGTAACCCTTGATGGTTTGCTTTTCTATCAGAAAAGCGTAAGAACTTTACAGTAAATTTCTTGCTTTCAATGTCGTTTATCCAGTTTTCAAAGAACAAAACTCTTGATTGAAGGCATGAACCTTCAAAACTGAACCCAAAACGTTAATGTTTTCCGTTTATATCCTTAGAAAGGAGGTGATCCAGCCGCACCTTCCGATACGGCTACCTTGTTACGACTTCACCCCAATCATCTGTCCCACCTTCGGCGGCTGGCTCCCGGAGGGTTACCTCACCGACTTCGGGTGTTACAGACTCTCGTGGTGTGACGGGCGGTGTGTACAAGGCCCGGGAACGTATTCACCGCGGCATGCTGATCCGCGATTACTAGCGATTCCGGCTTCATGCAGGCGAGTTGCAGCCTGCAATCCGAACTGAGAGTGGCTTTTTGGGATTCGCTCCCCCTCGCGGGTTCGCTGCCCTTTGTACCACCCATTGTAGCACGTGTGTAGCCCAGGTCATAAGGGGCATGATGATTTGACGTCATCCCCACCTTCCTCCGTATTTGTACGGCAGTCTCCTTAGAGTGCCCAACTGAATGATGGCAACTAAGGACAAGGGTTGCGCTCGTTGCGGGACTTAACCCAACATCTCACGACACGAGCTGACGACAACCATGCACCACCTGTCACCGCTGTCCCCGAAGGGAAAGCCATGTCTCCATGGCGGTCAGCGGGATGTCAAGACCTGGTAAGGTTCTTCGCGTTGCTTCGAATTAAACCACATGCTCCACCGCTTGTGCGGGCCCCCGTCAATTCCTTTGAGTTTCAGTCTTGCGACCGTACTCCCCAGGCGGAGTGCTTAATGCGTTAGCTGCAGCACTAAGGGGCGGAAACCCCCTAACACCTAGCACTCATCGTTTACGGCGTGGACTACCAGGGTATCTAATCCTGTTTGCTCCCCACGCTTTCGCGCCTCAGCGTCAGTTACAGGCCAGGAAGCCGCCTTCGCCACTGGTGTTCCTCCATATCTCTACGCATTTCACCGCTACACATGGAATTCCACTTCCCTCTCCTGCACTCAAGTCTCCCAGTTTCCAATGACCCTCCCCGGTTGAGCCGGGGGCTTTCACATCAGACTTAAGAGACCGCCTGCGCGCGCTTTACGCCCAATAATTCCGGACAACGCTTGCCACCTACGTATTACCGCGGCTGCTGGCACGTAGTTAGCCGTGGCTTTCTAGTAAGGTACCGTCAGGGCGCAGCCAGTGACTGCTGCGCTTGTTCTTCCCTTACAACAGAGCTTTACGATCCGAAGACCTTCTTCGCTCACGCGGCGTTGCTCCATCAGGCTTTCGCCCATTGTGGAAGATTCCCTACTGCTGCCTCCCGTAGGAGTCTGGGCCGTGTCTCAGTCCCAGTGTGGCCGATCACCCTCTCAGGTCGGCTACGCATCGTCGCCTTGGTAGGCCGTTACCCCACCAACTAGCTAATGCGCCGCGGGCCCATCCTATAGTGATAGCAGAACCATCTTTCAACCCCGAAGCATGCGCTTCGGTGTGTTATCCGGTATTAGCACGCGTTTCCGCGAGTTATCCCGGTCTATAGGGCAGGTTACCCACGTGTTACTCACCCGTCCGCCGCTAACCAATTAAAAAGCAAGCTTTCTAATTGGTCCGCTCGACTTGCATGTATTAGGCACGCCGCCAGCGTTCGTCCTGAGCCAGGATCAAACTCTCCATAAAAGAAAATTTGATTAGCTCAAACTTTTGTCCGTATCCAATCCGTCAACGAGGGTTAACGAATCGGAAAAATTTATAACATTAACGTTTCGGTGTTCAGTTTTCAAGGTTCATCCAGGTAATTTGTTGTGACATTACGAAATTATATCACATTTTTTTATTAATTCAAGTATTTTTTTGCTCTTTTTTAGCGAGCTTTTATATTGTAGCTAAATTACTTTCCGTTGTCAACATTTTTATTTCCTTTTCGACTTTCATCTCGAAGGGAAATCTATTGTATCAACTTATTCAAAAAGATGCAACATTTTTTATGGATTTATTGCAATAAAGTTAAGACCGCTATGCATAACACGCCTGGCAAACCCAGAATCGTGATTGTGAGTGCCGAAAAAAAGTTTACAGGGATGATAATATCAAATCCATCCAATGTAATGTGCGCAATATATAAAAAAGTGAAAGAACATGCCAGACGGAACCAAAAAACCGTCAGCTTTTCAATGATTAGACCGTAACCGATTTTTTTGCCCATTAAAAGTAAAATCATGAGTAGCACGCATATAGCACCCAAACCAAAGTATGTACCCATTCAATCCCCTTCCGAATTAAAGTACATAGGAAACATATGCTATTACGGCTACTCTTAGTATCGTTTTCAACAAACATTCCTTTTTGCCTTGACATGTATGAAATGCTTGCCTTTAACACCGTCTCTATGAATTGGCAAATTCCTTAATTAAAAATGATCCATATTTAACGAATCATTATTTTTCTGATTCGTGCTTCTTTGAACAAATAAAAATGAAGACTTTCCGCTATTTTGCTTTGAGCGATTACATCCAGATTATAATCTTCCGTCAGTTCTTCAAGCTGCTTTGCATAATTCCAATCATCTTTTGTTTCTTTTATCAAACGAATCAGTTGTTCATCAAATTCTTTTTTCAATTTCCCTTTACGACTGAATAAACCCACCTTATATTTCACGCCGCCCTTCCAAAGCTTTTGATAACGTCACTTCATCTGCATACTCAAGATCGCCGCCTACCGGTAATCCGTGTGCAATACGGGTTGTCCGGATTCCCGAGGGCTTCACAAGACGTGAAATATACATCGCTGTTGCTTCTCCTTCGATCGTTGGATTAGTCGCCAATATAAGTTCCTTTACCCTTTCATCTTTCAATCGGTTGATTAAAGACGCCACATTAATATCTTCCGGTCCAACGCCATCCATCGGTGAGATGGCTCCATGCAAAACGTGGTACAGACCATGGTAATCTTTCATTTTTTCCATGGCGATTACGTCTTTCGGATCCTGTACAACACAAATCGTTGATACATCCCGAGTTTGGTCGGAGCAAATGTGGCAAGGGTCCACATCTGTAATATGTCCACAAATCGAGCAGTAGGTCAAATCCCTCTTTGCATCGACTAATGCTTTGGCGAAGGATAAAACTTCATCTTCCTTCATGGTTAAAACGAAAAATGCCAGTCGAGCCGCAGTTTTCGGACCGATGCCTGGCAATTTCATAAAGCTATCAATGAGCTTTGATATTGGTTCAGGATAATACATGAAAAATTGCCCCCTAGAATGGAAGGTTTAAACCTTGAGTGAATTTGCCCATTGTTGCAGCAGTTTCTTCTTCCACTTTCTTTAATGCCTCATTCGTTGCAACGACAATCAAATCTTGCAGCATTTCCACATCTTCCGGATCCACAACGGAAGGATCTATGTTGACCTCAAGCACTTTGCGTTCCCCGCTTACAATTACCTTTACCATGCCGCCGCCAGCAGTACCTTCAAATTGTTTTGCATTTAATTCTTCCTGTGCCTGAAGCATTTCTTTTTGCATTTTTTGCACTTTTTTCATCATGTTTTGCATATTTCCCATTCCACGCATGAAAACGTCCTCCTTCATTGCATTCATTAAAAGGGATGCTGAATCTCCTCAATCATCCACTACCTCAACAAAATCTTTTCCAAACATCTTTTCCGCTTCTTTCACAATCGGATCTTCCGATTCCGCCTCTCTCACATCATCGATATAGGGCGCTTCCGGAGCACTTTCCTGAACCTTGTTTTCCGTATTTTGGGCTTTTTTGGAGTTTAAACCGTTCTCACGGATAAAATTTTCCCGCAAAACGGTCCATTGTCTTTCCGGAATACATAAAATTTCATACATGTTCCCGGTTTGTTGGAAAAGAATTTGTGAAAATGCAGCAGTGAGATCCCTGTTTTCAGCAACCATTTGACAATGTATATCATACTTGAATTTTATCACAAATGCACTAGAAGATGCTGCAACTGGTTCCGCTTCCGCGAAAAGGGCGGATTGGGATTTTTGCAGCTGGTTTAAAGCCGGCATCCAGGCATTTTTCACTTGCATAATATCCTTTTTCGTAGCCGCTTTTAATACCTCTTTTATTCTTCCCTCAGGCGCTCTGTATCCATTCGTGATTTTTATTCTTTGGCGATTCTCTTCTTTTGCCGGTGTGTTTGAAGGAGAAATCGTTGCTCCATTTTCGAGTTGTTCTTTCAATTGAAAAATCATTTTCTCCAATTGGGCAACTTTATTGCCCAGAGCGGGATCCGCCTGCGGTGCATTAGACGTGCCGGCATTTGATATTTGGGCCATTTTCAACAAAGCCGTTTCCAAATACACCTTTGTATGATGGGAAAATCTCATATCCTGTTGGGTTTTCGAAAGTATATCTATATATCCATAAAGCTTATCCGCCGAAAACTCCCGGGACAGCTCCACAAATTTTTCCTCGGGCGTAACCAGCTCAAGCAATTCCTCCAAATCCCCGCTTGTTTGAAGCAACAATAAATCCCGGAAAAAAGTAATCAAGTCTTCCGATAACCTTAGCGGATCTTTCCCTTCCGCAATCAACTCTTCCAATAAGGAAAGAACATGAGCGATGTCCTTATCCTTTAAAGCGGCCGCCAAATCATAAAACACATCCTGGCTAATGGAACCGCTCACGAGCAATGCATTTTCCAGCGTCAACTTTTCTCCGCTGAAGGATACGACTTGATCCAATAAACTTAAAGCGTCCCGCATCCCGCCGCTTGCCGCTTGCGCAATCACTTTCAATGCCTGTTCTTCATAAGGCAGTTGGATATCTTCCAACACCAATTTCATCCGTTCCACGATATCGCTCGATGACAGGCGTTTAAAATCGAATCGTTGACAACGGGAAATGATGGTTGCCGGCAGCTTATGCGGCTCAGTGGTTGCCAAAATAAACACCGCGTGGGCTGGAGGTTCTTCCAACGTTTTTAACAATGCATTAAAAGCGCTCGTTGAAAGCATATGCACTTCGTCGATAATATACACTTTATAGCGGGCGCTTGCCGGAGCGAACCTTACTTTTTCAATAATGTCGCGGATTTCTTCAACGCGGGAATTGGAGGCGGCGTCGAATTCAATGACATCCGGATGCGAACCTTCCGTTATGCTGATGCAAGTGGGACATTCATTGCACGGTTCGTTTGTCGGTGCTTTTTCACAATTCAATGCTTTAGCAAAAATTTTGGCCGTACTTGTTTTCCCTGTACCCCGGGGGCCGGAGAACAAATACGCATGGGTTGTTTTATTTGCCAGGAGAGCATTTTGGAGCGTTCTTTTCACGTGGGTTTGACCGGACATTTCGCGGAAACTTTGCGGCCTGTAAACACGATAAAATGCTTGATACGTCAACGATTTCCTCTCCTTTTACTTTCTCGACATACTTGTAGCTTCATTATAACACTTCTTTTTGTCGAAGCGGTAACAAAGGATGATTGAAAAAGATGGTGCCACCTCTCCATGGCACCATCCCAAATCTATTTTTTCTTCATCCCTTTTAAAATTTGAGCCACGTTCGTTTCTTCTTCCGAAATTTCACGATCCGGCGAATCTTTCTTTGGCTGCGCCACCTGCTTGAAGAAAGACCAGCCAAATCGTCGAAGGGTTATATCAATAAAGAAAAACAACAAGCTGGCAAACAGGAGAATCGTGGAAATACTTTGACGCGTTGCACCCTGGTCTTTGAAGGCCCGGAACACTTCTTGCGGCTCTTCAATAAGTTTTCCGCCGGTTTTTTCAGCCATTTCTTTCAGCAGTTCTTTGTCCGCCGGCTGCAAATCATATTCCGCGCTATACGGCACCGTCAATCCTGCTTGATAGACATCGTCCCCTTTGGAAATGCTGAAAAACACAAGTCCCGGTTTTGCATCCACCACTGCCCGGACTTTACTTGCCGAAACCGGCTCCAATTGGACTTCTAACTCATTTCCAAGTTCATCAACGGCTGCCACATCGATAAAGGCTGCTTGATTTGTTGGATCCGTAATGACGAACGAGCCGTCCCGATCCATTTTGATGTCGTACGCAATTTCATTATAATTCGGCAATAATCTGGAAACGGCTGTATGCCAAAAATCCACCCATTTGTCCCAACGAGCCCAATCGCCTGTCCAGGCACCCGTTGAATCGGATGTAAACGCAATGGTCCGCCCTAAGCCATATTGCCATTCCACAAGCACCGGATCTTCCTTTTCGCTTTCCGCAATCACATGGGATGCCGCTTTTGCCGTTGTGGCAATATAGGCATTCATTTGTGGAACGCCCTCTTCAAACAATGGATTCCATCCTTCCGAGCGGTAAATAACCGGATAAAAAGGGTGATCTTCAATATATGTCCGGGAAATCATCGCCGTCTCCCGGGATAAAATTGATGGAATCGTTGTTGCATCCGACACGTCATAAAATCTACCGCCGGCCAGTTCACTCAAACTTTCCAGTAAACGCCGATCTGCATCCTCCCCGATGGCAACCGTTGACAATGTAACTAGATTGTCCTTTCCGTCTTCGATGAGAGCTTCATAACTTCCGGATGCGACCGACTGTCCATCGGTCAACAGAATAATATGTTTTCGCTGTAATTTTAAATGCGACAAATTTCCATAGGCCAATGAAAGGGCAGGATATATATTGGTGCCCCCTCCCGGCGGTATAGATAAGATCGTTTCGATGACTTCTTCTTTATTTTTTAACGGGCTTGTTTCAATGAGCTCCCATGGTTCGGAGTCGAAAGCGATAAGCCCGAACGTATCCCCGTTCCGGAGCAATTCCACAGAGCGAACAGCAGCTTCCCTTGCCAGTTCCATCTTCATTCCGGCCATACTGCCGGAACGGTCAATGACTAGAACAAGGCCCAAAGATGGCAATTGATGTTCCCCCTGCACTTCCATTTCAACCGGCAACAGGCGTTCAATCGGCGTTTTAAAATATCCTCCAAGGCCGAAACTGTTTTCACCGCCGACCATCATAAAGCCTACGCCAAAGTTCTTCACCGCCTGTTCGATGACGCCCATTTTCGCTTCCCCGACAAGATGGCCGGGGACATTGTCAAAAATGATGGCGTTATACTTCAAGATGCTGGATAAGGAACTTGGCAATTCTTCGGCAGCCACTTCATCAAACTGAATGGAAGAAGGGTTCAAAAAATCGGCGATTGGCGACCCTTCCTCCCGATTGCTCACAATCAGCAGCCGGGGAGCGCTTTGGACAATGGTTACGCTTGTCAATTTATTATTTTCCAAAATCGCATCTTCGTCCGTTTGAATGGACGCTTCGTATTTCACTAAACCTTCCTTGCTTCCTTTATGGCGGTACGTAAACACATTTTTTCCTTCTTGCAGCTGAACCTTTTCCCTGTGAATAAGCTGATCATTTTCATACAACAATAACTCACCGGTTGTATCTTTCGTCGACTCAATTTCCGCCGTCAATGGCTGTTCTTCCCCTTGATAGGACACTTGAGGCGTCGTAAAACTCCGAACGGCGACATCGTGAGCAACATCTCTGCTGAGCGGGACAACATCAACGGAAATTTTTGAACCGGCCATTTTCGCTATGCTTTCCAGTGCTTCCCCTTTTGTTTGCAATCCATCCGTCAGAAGTACGATACGTGCAGCCTTGTCCTTGTCAACGATGCCCGACGAAAGCTGTAAGGCTTGTTCGATGTTCGTTTCGTCCACTTCGTCCATTTCACTTAATTTTGGGGCATGTTCCAATGTTTTGGAAAGGATTGCTTCCGTTTGAAAATTTGATGCGAAGGAATAGATTCCCACCAAGTGGTTGTCTTTCTTCGATTCCAAACTTTCTTCAATGAAATCCAGCACTTCTTCTTCCGTGCCGGCCATCGAAGCGGAACGGTCAATCAGGAACAATACTTGCTCCTCTTTTACCGGCAAAAGTAAATAGGGGGAGGCAACGGCGAAAACAAGCATGGTCACAGCAATGATGCGGATAACGAAAACGATTTTATGTTCTTTCTTCAAAACCGCACGGTGATGCCGCCACGTCCAAATAAAATATGCCAAGAGTGGTATGAGCAAAAGCAGGAATATTGGATAATCAATTCGCAAATCCACGTCTTCTTTGCACCTCCCACTCTATGATGAGCAATAATAAAATGACGGGCACAATCCATCGCGCCAGGGATTCATTCCTTACTTCCTCCTGTCCGCCTTTGACATTACCCAACTCAAAACTGTCCCCTTCCTGAATCGTCCGTTCCGTCTTCGGCAATTGAACAATAAACGGTTTTTCTTCATGCTCAGAACGTGCAACATAATATCCAGGCTTTGCCGGCGCCCGAAACTCCTGCGACCGTTCAAAGGAAGACACGTATTTTCCATCCGCGGTGTAAATGGACCAATCGCCCGGAACCAACGATACGGCCCGTTGTTCATTTGGTGTGAATATGCCTAATGAACCTTTCCCTTCCGTCAGCTCATTTTGGACACTCCATAAAAATAAAGGGAACGAAGGATGTAGAGGCCAATCGGTTGATTGGATATCCGTCAAAATCACGATATCCCCTTTCGGCGACCGTTGGATCAGCGGATGGCCATCCACCTTGGCAATCGTTTCAAAGTTTTCAAAAGGAGGATAAACGGCGCCTACATATACATCTTCCAATGAGCTGAAGGCAAACAGTTCATCTTGGGAAACTTCCACTTTTCCACTTACTTCGCTTTCTATCTCGTCATCACGTCCAATCAATATGATCGGTTCAACCCGTTCGAGAAGTTCTGTTTGATTCGTCACGACAATGGTTCCCTTCAACGACTTCAATTGTTGTTCCGGAACAGATTTCACATCTACGCCCAACGATTGGAATCCCACTTGCACCAATTTATGCATATCTTGCCCTATCGCAATTTCATACGGATCGCTTCCAACGATGGTCATGATCGAATTGTCCGCTTCATAATCATCGTTGACTTGAATTGCTGCATTGAGCACATCACTTTCAGGCAATGATTCAAAAGTGTTGATCCATTCTTCTTTTGGTTGCAACGTAATCGTTTTTTCCAAAAGTTCCTTGCCATCTCCATCGGAAAAAGAGAGGCGCACGGTTTGATTTTCTTCCGTTTCGTTTTTCAGCTGCAATAAAGCAAGAGTTTCACCATTTACGTTCGTTGCAGCCAAACGGGTAACGGATACATTCTCAAATTTTGCATCGGCCCCCTTTACAACCCATTTCACCTGTTCGCTTTCAATCGGCAATTCTGTACGGGAAACGGCGTCCGTAAATAAATAAATCGTTGTTGGCGTATTCCCCACAAAGGCATTAGCCATATCAATCGCTTTCGTTAACTGCTCTTCTTCATAGGTAACAGCCAATTCATCGATGGCTTTTTCAATTTGCCGCGCATTGGTTTCTTGCCGGAGAACCGCCTTTGGTTCACTTCCGGTTGTAATGATGGTTAAAGGCCTTTCACCCACCGATTTGACGAGAGAACGCATTTCATCCCGATGTTTCTCAAATATCGTTTTTTCTTTTCCCGCAAGCATTGTCGCAGATGTATCAACAATCCAGATTACTTGCTCACCGCTGATTTCCTTCGTTTTGACATATGGATTCATCAGTGCAAGGACGAATAAGAGCAGCGCCAACATTTGGAAATAAAACAACGCATTCCGCTGCAAATGTTTTAAGTAAGGTGATACTTTGGTTTCTTGCATCACTTGTTCCCAAAAAAGGGTGGAAGATACTTCTTGTTTTTTATATTTTTTCCGAAAGAAATAATATAAAAGAACAATGATTGGGAAAATTATCGCCCATAGAAAGAAGGTTTGACTAAAACCCAAAGTGTATCACCTCACTGTACCCACCGATTCTTTAATAGTTGATGAAAAATGGCCCGCTGAATCCCGTCTTCCGCAACTAATTGGATGGTTTTAATGCCAAAACGGTTACAGATGGCATAAAATGCTTTCTCATGCTCATCCCGTTCTTTTTGATACTGCTCCAGCACCTTATTCGACATCGAAACATTCAGTTCTTCATCGCTTTCTGCATCAATCAGCCGAACATCTCCGGTAAAGGTTGGATGCAATTCTTCTTCCGTCACAATTTGAATGCACCGGACATCCCCTGAAAAGCGGGGGAGCTTGCGGAAAAAATGTTCCCATTCTTCCAGAGGCTCCAAACCGTCCGTCACAACAAAAAGGACGGTGCAGTCTTTTGGAATGGCCTTTATACCATTTCGGGCAAAACTGCCTTTAATGTTTGCCTCCTGCATGTTTGTCACCATTTGCAAGTAGGCTTTCCGATAAGCGGCCCCTTTTTTTCTGAAAAACGTATTTTCTTCTAATGTGGAAAAGGAAAGCCGGTCGTCCCGGTTCAAGACCATAAAGCCTAAAGCACAGGCAATCTGCCTTGCAAACAGCCACTTTTTCCCCTCCCCCATCGAGCGGGAAGAATCCAGCAAAATATGGACCCTCATTTCTTGTTCATCCAAAAAACGCTTAATAAAATATTTTTCCGTTCTTGCGTAGACATTCCAGTCCACTTGCCGCACGTCATCCCCCAAGGCATATTCCCGATAGTCGGAAAAATCAAGGGATGAACCGATACGCGAGGAGCGATGGGAACCTTTATGGTGTCCCCTCAATTTGGAAGATGTGGCAACCGATAAGCGCCCCAATTTTGCAATTAAATCATCCGGCAGAATGAAATGACTCATGATGAAGCTCCTTGAGGAATCTCATTTAAAATTTCTTCAATTAACGCGTCTGTCGTTTTTCCTGTTGCTTCCCCTTCATAATTCAATAGAATCCGATGGCGCAATGCCGGCTTGGCCACAGCTTTAATATCCGCAATGGCTACATGGAATCTTCCGTTATACACTGCCCGCGCTTTCGCAAGTTTAATGATGCTTTGGAATCCCCTTGGCCCGCTTCCGTACATGACGTATTGCTTCACAAACGGAAGGGCGCCGTCCTCTTTCGGATGGGTGGCCACCACCAAATCAGCTGCATATTCCAGCATTTCATCGGCCACCAATACTTCCTTGACCATTTGCTGCGCAACAATCAACCGCTCCGCATCCATCACTTTTTCCAACTGCACATTTTGCGAACCGGTTGTCCGTTTAACAATTTCGATCAACTCTTCTTTGCCAGGATAAGGTACCAATATTTTGCATAAAAATCGGTCCATTTGCGCCTCTGGCAAAGGATAGGTTCCTTCCATTTCAATCGGGTTTTGCGTCGCCAATACGAAAAACGGTTTCGCCATAGGCTTTGTATCGCCCAAAATCGTCACCGTCTTTTCCCCCATCGCTTCCAATAAGGCGCTCTGGGTTTTCGGCGTCGCCCGGTTGATTTCATCGGCCAACACCATTTGGCTGAAAATCGGGCCCGGCTGAAATTCAAATTGCTGCATGCCGCTTTCGGTGCGCTGAATGATATTTGTCCCTGTAATATCGGCAGGCATCAAATCCGGCGTAAATTGAATGCGGGAAAAAGATAAATCCAATACCTTTGAAATCGTCCGAATCAACATCGTTTTCCCCATGCCTGGCAAGCCTTCCAATAAGGCGTGGCCATCCGCTAAGATGGAAAACAGCGTATATTCGATGGCCTCTTCCTGGCCGACAATGAACTTGCCGATTTCTTCCCTTACCCGCTGCAATTGTTCGGCCATTTCCGCATATTGTTGTTCACTAAACAAACGAATTCCCCCTACTCCTCAGACTGAATCGATGAAAAATACGACTCCACGACATTTTGTAAATCCCTCGGCAATTGTAGACGTTTTGTACTTTGCATGTACCGCTCTTCATATTGTCCGACCACTTCTTCATATGGCCGTACCGTTCCTTTCGTCACCGGAACCGTTCCTTTTTGTTCTCCCGCAGAGTCCCCTTCACCTAATGGACCGCCGTCTACAGTAGGACCGCCGCTTTCTCCCACCCGTTCAGAAGGGATGGAGAGCAGGCTGCGGCCTCCCATTCCTGTTCCGGCACCGCTCCCAGCTGATGCTCCGCCTCCTTGTCCACCAGATCCGGAACCGCCGCCCTGTCCTTGGCCACTTGTCCCGCTGCCGCTTCCTTGTCCTTGACCACTTCCGGATCCGGTCCTTCCTTGCCCTTGATTGTTGCCGGAGCCGTTGTTTCCTTGGCCCTGATTGTTGCCGGAACCGGTACTTCCTTGACCTGTCTGACCGTTATTTTGCTGTTGGTTATTTCCTGTCCCGCTCGGATTGTTGGAAGTTTTTCCGCTGGTTGTGCCGTTTTGAGATTCAGCCATTTTGCTGATGGTGTTTTGCAGATCAATGCTGATCGGCTTTCCCAGTTTGCTTAAAGCCGTCTGAGTGCCGGATGCACTTTTCGCAAGCGCATTCTTGATTTCCGCAATATCTTTCAGCTTCTGCACTTCTTCATCCGTCAACCCTGCTCCTTCTCCATTTTCAGCCAGTTTCTTATCTTGCAGCTTTTGTTCTTGCAGGTTCAATTCCTTTTGCTTTTTCACCACTTCACGCAGGGCTTGTTCGGAAGTTTCCACTTCTTTCAACTTTTCAAGCAGCTCTTTCATTTCTTTTTTCGCATCTTCCGATTGGGCTTTTTTCTCCAGTTTGGCTACTTCCTTTTCAATTTCCCGGATGACTTCCTTTTCTTTTTCAGCCACTTGCGCATCCTGCTGCGTTTCTGAAGGAAAAATCAACAAAGTCCCCGTTATAATGGCGGCGATTAATATACCCACCAACGTTTTTGGCCGCCAATAATGTTTCTTGCGTTTTTTAAACCGTTCATAGGCTTCTTCCGACTCATTGACCGCTTTATTCAGGATGGAATCTGCCAATGGGTGTTCATCCTGTTTAAAAGAAAAAGCCGTGACAAGCTCGTTATATGGATAAAAAGCGTCCAACTTTCTCAGCGCTTCTTTTGTGCGAACGCGCTTGAACCACATATATCCGACCGTTGCAACAAACGCCGCGCAGGCAATCATCAAAGCCGTTTCATCGTAATAGGCAAAAACAAAGAAGCGAGAAACGATGAGGATCGCCAAACCGGATATTAATGACAGGAAAATCCCGTATTGCAACATAGGCAGCAGTTTTTCGGCATTCAAGCTTCGTTGTGCCCGCTTTACATAGTTCATCAACTGTTTTTGACGATCCATCTTTCTCACTCCTTAGCGATTGGTTTTCATATTTGCCCGCAATTTGCGAATGGCGATGGTTAAACATACCACAGTGATCAGCACATAAAAGATTAAATATACAATCCAATTTGGAAAACTGATTCCCACCATTTCCTGCAATCCATTCTTTATGTCCGGGGAGAGCAAAGTGGCAATCAGTACGCCCGGATTGATACATGCCCAGAAATAGGAAATCGGCGAAAATGGCGTCAGATTTTGGGCGTTTTGATTTGTGACCATCATCTCCAATGAGTAGCCAATGAAAAAGAAGAATAAGGTAATAGCCCCCAAAAAGATCATTGACCCGTAGGTTGCAATCATGGAAACAATCGTTCTTTTCGTAATCGTGGAGAACATGATGCCGATGCTGCCAATGGCAATGAGCGTCACCAAATAAAAGAAAAACATGGTGACGAATTGCCATGGAGATACGCCTCCAAACAGAAACACGATGCTATAAAGCGGTAGCCCGGCAATCAGCATTAAAATAAGGAATGCCACGGACGACAGCAACTTTCCGACAATAATTTGCGACGACGTTTGGGTTGTTGTCAGCAAAATATTTAATGTTTGTTTTTCCCGCTCTGTACTGATTGCTCCGGCGGTTAGCCCCGGAGTAATGAACATGACAAGGGCCATTTGCAATACGGAAAGTACGACAAACATCGTAAAACTGTCGCTCGGTCTAAAAAAGCCGGACACCGAAAATTCAGTGAATACAAGCAGGAAGCCGGACACAAATATGATCAATGACGCCAAATAAAACATCAAACCGGAAAAGCTTTTAAAGGCGCGGAAACGCAATTTCAGTTCCTTCAGCAATACGGGATTCAATATCAGTCCTTTCATTTCGCATCCGCTCCTTTCGTAATCGCCATATAAACATCTTCCAAATCTTTTTGCTCCTCCATGAAAGCATAGATGGAAAGTCCCGCGGAAACCGCTTTTCTCAATAATTTCATTTGTTCCTCTGCAGATCCTTTATAAACAAAAGTGATTTCATTATTTCCTTCCAAGACTTCAATGGATGAAATAAACGGATCTTCCTCCAAAAACTTCACCGTCTTTTCAATTTCGTCCAATACTTTCACCGATATATGCTTATCGCCTTGCAATTGGGCCTGAATCGTTGCAACACTGCCTTGGGTAATCAACTTGCCGCGATCGATGACGCCTATTTCATCACACATCTCCGCAAGTTCAGGAAGAATATGGGATGAAATCAGGATGGTTTTTCCCATTTGTTTTAGCTGCTTGATGATTTCCCGCATTTCTACCCTCGCCCGCGGATCCAAACCGGAAGCGGGTTCATCCAAAATCAAAACTTTTGGATCATGGATGAGCGAGCGCGCCAAACATAGCCGTTGTTTCATCCCCCGGGATAATAAATCCACATACTCATACCGCTTATCCGACAAATTCACAAGCTCCAAAAGCTGCGGTATGAGCACTTTTCTCTCTTTTTCCGTAAGCCCGTAACAGGCGCCATAAAAATCTAAATATTCATCGGTTTTCAACTGGTCGTACACGCCGAAAAAGTCAGGCATGTAGCCTATCAATCTCCGCACTTCCTGAGGTTCTTTCACAACGCTTTTGCCATTAATGAACGCATCCCCTGATGTCGGCGAAAGAAGGGTGGCAAGGATGGAGAAGGTTGTGGTTTTTCCTGCCCCATTGGCACCGACAAAACCGAAAACAACTCCTTCTTCAACCGTCATATTCAAACCATCAAGCGCTTTGAAATTGCCAAACATTTTTGTGAGATTTTGAATTTCAATCATTCTTTTGCCACCCCCTTAACTTCAACAGACGGTATATGCATCAGCGATTCATCGGCATTCGCGCCGACTTGCAGCAATATCAAAATTTCCCGGCCTTCAGAAATGTATTGGTCAATCTTTTCTTTTATTTCGTGTTCCTGACCGGTAATGGCTTCATATTGATTTGTCGAATTGTTCCAAATGGACATGGCTATACTGTCCTTCTCATGATTTTTTATCTTTATTTGAGTCAATTGGAAATTATGTTTATAAATTTCTTCCGGAACTTGGATTCGATATTCATACTCTCCAGGGCTTAT
This sequence comes from Ureibacillus sp. FSL W7-1570, assembly GCF_038593265.1. Classification (GTDB taxonomy): domain Bacteria; phylum Bacillota; class Bacilli; order Bacillales_A; family Planococcaceae; genus Ureibacillus; species Ureibacillus suwonensis. The sequence goes on along the minus strand of NZ_CP151979.1, from coordinate 2,455,499 downwards.
GCTCCATTCTTTTGTTTGCTCATCAACCAGTTCAGCATAGCCCTCATTCACAGGATACACCCATGTTTCCATCATGCTGTCATTGATTGAAAATTCCCCATTGATTTCCATCTTCGGTTGGAACGTTTGAATGATGACCGCGATTGGACTCACTTCGGCACTGCCTTCCAATTGGATGCCGACAAGCGATTCTTCCACCCAGCCGACCAATGCCGGTTGATTTTCATCAATCAGATTGATAGCCTGGTAATTTAATTGATCGATCCTTTTCGGAATTAATTCATCCGCTTTTTTCGGTTCAAACCAGTAGTTTGAAGGGGCAACCGGTTTTAATAAAATGGTGCTGTTCAGCTGTTTTGAGACTTGCACGGTTTCATTCGGCTCGATATCCCCGATTTCGATTTTCCGGGAACCGGTCCAAATGGTTGCATCTTTTATCACAAATGGGAAATTATTTTTTACTGTTCCTTCAATTCCGGAATCTTTCACGGTTAAATCAATTTCAAAATTTCCGGCATCCGGGATATTTGTTTCCCCAATAACCGATTGCACAGACCAATAATTCAAATTTCTCAAATGAATGCTTGAGCCATTCCCCTGATTTTTTGTATAAGCTTTCTCATGCAACCTTCCCGTATTGGCCACACTATAATCAACCGTTGCAAAAGCGGAGGTATTTTCATCCATCGACAAAACAAAATCCCCGCCCCGGTTCGTTAAAATGGACTCCACATAATATCCCGACAGATCGTTTCCATCCACTTTATAAAAAGCGGACTGATTAATTTGCGACTGCATGATGCGGTCTTTGGCACCAACAATGAACATCAATAAAGTGAGCACAATCGAAAGTGCCGGGATCACCCACCATGCATGTTCCCTTTTGTCCATCTTTTTCAATAGGAAATATAAAATCGGTCCAACAATGAACATATAAAGGATGATTGTGACGATGATCAATACGGTATTCACTTGGAAGTAAGGGAATAATTCGTTGAAATTTCTGACTTCATAAGATAATGAGTCCAAATAATCCCCGCTGATCCAACCTAATAAACTCGTTTGGACATCCAAAATTTCGTTTAACAATTTCCCGTATCCATCCATCGTGGAAAGGGGCTGATCCCCCAACGAAAAAGTCGTCTGAATAATTTTCCCTTTTCCTAAATCAACGGAAGAAGCGAGAACGGTATCCCCATCAGCAAGGATTCTTTTGCTCCCTTCCCGTTCGGTTGCCTGAAACACTTCAATATTTTCCGTAAAGAGGCCGCCTTTGGACAATGTGCCCAATGCTTCTTTTGTAACAACGGCTTTTTCATTGGACAATTGTAAAGGAAGATATTCGCCGAATATTCCCATGGAACGCTCGATTTGCTCCGATGCCCCGACGAGAAGGATTCCTCCCTTTTTGACCCATTCAAAAATCGCCCGTTGTTCCTCTTCCGATAAATCAGCAATGTTCATCTCATCCACAACGAATAAATCCGCCATTGCAAACCCTTTTACATCCGAAGGGAACTCATAACCGGAAATTTGGTTCAGGTTGAAAATTTCAATATTGTAGTTCGGCACATATTGGCTTAAACGCAATAGGGCCGCCAAACGGTCGCTATTTTCTGTATAGGTGAAAATAAAAGCGGTATCCCCGTCATGGAAATATCGAAAACGTGGATTTTTATCCCCTGAAAAATCGATTGCTTTCCCCTTTTCGATTCCACCTTCATAGAAAGTGAAGAGTGGTTCGTTTTGTGTGCGATAAATATAATCGTCAGAAAAACCATCCAAATAAATCGATAATGTTTTTGTTTCCCCTTCCGCCAAATCTAACGGAAATACTTGGGCAGATCCGGCTGAATAAGTGACAGCCGCATCAATGACCATATCGCCGGAAAAGGCGCTTCCGTTATTCGTGATGGTTAATTTTAACGGCAATGGTTGATATAATTTGACGGTATTATTGACCCCAATTTCGGCCTTCACTTCCAATTGGGGCGCAGCGCGAGCTGTATCAATATGAATAAAAAAGGTTAAAAAGACCAACGTCATTAAAACAAAAATATTTCTGTACACCCGTTCACATCTCCTTTACTTCTCCTTTATAAATTAGTACGTTTATTTAATCGTATAGTTCCTAAAATTAGAAAAAATAAGAAATTTTTAATAATCTATTAAGAAATTGTTCGCTATGGATTTCTTATTACCGCTATTATCCCTGGAACAAATAAAAAAACTGTAGAAATCCAATTTAATTTGAATTTCTACAGTTATTTCAAAAAACCTTTTTTATTTTATTATAAAAAAAGCCTGTACGGCACTCGATTCTTTAATCAATAATGCCGTGCACCTTTTCTCGACTGAGGCACATAGGTGCTACTCTTGTCGCCAGCTCGGGTCAGGCTACCCCACGGCACATGGGTGAAACCACTTAATGCTGCTTCCTTCCGGACCTGACATGGTTCATGGCTACCCATTGCGCGGGACCCAACCTTCAACGCTACGTGCAAGAGGCAAACCCTACATGCACACAGCCTCAAAAAGGAATTCAGTCTCGCTTGAGCGGATTGCGAGTTACAGGGCACCGCTACCTCCCCACCTAGCACGGCATAAATTAGTATACCTCATTTAAATGAGAATTTGCAATGTTTTGTTCTGGCGATTCTTCAATTAATAACACAAACTGCCTTTATCATCCTATCCATCCTTCAATTTTATAAATTTTGAATATTGACTTGTAAGAAAAATTATGATACATTACTTTTTGTCGAAATGGAGGAATACCCAAGTCTGGCTGAAGGGATCGGTCTTGAAAACCGACAGGCGGGTCAAACCGCGCGGGGGTTCGAATCCCTCTTCCTCCACCATACGAAGAAAGCTCAACCACTACTGAAAACAGTAGTGGTTTTTTTCATGCAAGCAATGAATGATTACTTTTTATTTTCCTTTTATTTTCGATTAGAATAGGGAAAGAACCATTTATTCAAGGAGTCTAAAATGGAACAATCAAAATCCATCATCAAACGGCATGATGTTTTGTTGATCTTCGCTGTTGCCATTGTAACCGCCATCGCCAGTGAAGTGAAAGTCATACCTTATGAGGGAGCTCCATTCCGCTTCGGATTGGGAACCGTCATGTTTTTATTGGCGGTATTAATTCTTCCTTTACCGCTGATTCATACCGGCTTCATTACCGGAATCGTCATTGTATTGTTCCGCACAATCTTGGACGTTGCCTTTTTTGAAAGCGCTTTTACAAATGCCATTCTTACACACTTGCCAGCCGGTCTGTTTTATATTTTATTTGCTTTCGGTTTATACATGATCAAACTTGAACAGCTTAAATCGAAACCGTTCCTGTTGGCCAGTTTGGTCACCATTATTGAATTTGCGAGCAATTCGGTTGAACAATTGGCAACTTCTTTATTTATAACCAACATTCCATTGACGATGAAAGAAATTGTATTGTTGCTTCTTGTTGCCTTCATCCGAAGTTTCTTTGTCGTGGGCATTTATAGTTCCATTACGGTAAAGGAACAAAAAAGGCAAGTGCAGCAATTATTAAATTTCATCTCCACTCTATACGTCGAAGCATTATATTTAAAAAAATCGATGAATGAAATCGAACAAATTACCGCGGATAGTTACAGTTTGTATGACCAATTAAAAAAGATCGACCCAATGTTGAGCATGAAAGCCCTGTCCATTGCCCAAGAAATTCACGAAGTAAAAAAAGATGAACAACGGATTTATGCAGGTCTCGCCAAAATACTGAATATGGAACAATTGGATGCTTATTTCATCTCAGAATTGCTTCAATATGTAAAAGAAGCAAATGAAAAATACAGTGAAATGCTAAACAAAAAGATTGAAATTGCCATTTCTTGCAATCATGATTTCCGTACGAAAGAACACATTCCATTACTGGCGCTCATGAATAATCTAGTCGCGAATGCCGTGGAAGCGATTGAAAAGGAAGGGACAATCCGTATCTCCATCAATACTTCGAAAGATTTTGCAACCATCACCGTGGAAGATACAGGAGCAGGAATTTCAAAAAATTTGATCCCTGTCATTTTCGACCCGGGATTTACGACAAAATTTAACCGCCAAGGAGTACCTTCAACGGGGATCGGCTTATCCCATGTGCAAGCAATCGTCGATAAATTCAACGGAACCATTCATGTGGAAAGCAATGAAACAACCGTATTTTCAATAAAAATTCCGATTAACAATTTATAAGAAGGGGTCTAAAGATGAGATATTTTATAGTGGATGACGATCGGGCAAGCCGTGCCATGCTCTCCCAAATCATTGAAGATAGTCAACTCGGAACGGTTATTGGAGAAGCTTCCAATGGGGAAGAAGCGATAAACCAAATTCTCGTGATGCAGCCGGACTTTGTCATCATTGATCTGTTGATGCCGAAATTGGACGGTTTGGCAACAATCGAACAGCTCCGTGAATACCATTACGATGGAAAATTCATCATGATCTCCCAAGTGGTCAATAAAGATATGGTTGCCCAAGCTTACGAAAAGGGGATTGAATTTTTTATCCATAAACCCATCAATAAAGTGGAAGTGGAGATGGTTTTGAGAAAAACGGAGGAACAATACCGGTTAAAAAACTCCATTTCCGCTATACGTGAGTCCCTTTCAAATATTGAAACACCGAATATCCATCAATCAAAAAAATCCACCCGCGACCATGTTTTAAGCATCCTGAATGATATGGGCATCATCGGGGAAGTGGGAAGCGAAGATATCACTAAAATTATTGAATTGTTGATGATGGATAGACAAAAAAATACTCCCCTTCCTCCATTAAAAGAATTATATGAACGGGTTGCAAAACTGACAAAAACAACCCCAGACGAAATCATAAAAGAAAGCAAATCGATTGAACAGCGTATACGCCGCACGATTTTGGCTGCAATGATCAATTTGGCCAATTTAGGTTTGGTGGATTATACAAATTCCGAGTTTGAATATTATGCCCCCCGCTATTTTGAATTTACAGAAATACGGAAATTGATGAGTCAAATCAAAAATAATGAAGAAAGAAAAGTAAAAATTAACATAAAAAAATTCATCCAAGTGTTGTTTGCAGATATCGCAAGTAAAACAAATTAAAAAAAATTTTTCTCGGATTTTGTCGGATTTTGTAAGTGTCTGATTATTATAAACTCGTATTTTTTTACTTAAACAGGGGGGGAATCTTTTGAAAAGAAAATTCAAACTCAGTTTAGCGGCACAGATTTTGATCGCGTTAGTATTGGGGATTGTTGTAGGGGCTGTATTTTATGGAAATCCAGCAGTCGAAACATATTTGAAACCACTTGGCACCATCTTTTTGAACTTGATTAAAATGATTGTTGTGCCAATCATCGTTTCGACGCTTATTGTCGGAGTTGCCGGCACTGGCGATTTGAAACAACTCGGCCGTCTTGGCGGTAAAACATTGATATATTTTGAAATTATCACGACCATTGCCATCATCCTCGGTTTACTGATCACAAACGTGTTTAAACCGGGCGAAGGCATCGATATGAATCAATTGGAGCAAACGGATATTTCATCCTATGTGGAAACCACTGAACAAGTTGAACATGATGGAGGTTTCATCGATACCATCGTAGGAATTGTACCGACAAACTTCATTGATTCCATGGCTCAAGGTGACATGTTATCCGTCATCTTCTTCTCCGTATTGTTCGGTTTAGGTGTTGCAGCAATTGGAGAACGGGGAAAACCGGTTCTTGCCGTCGCACAAGGTGTGGCTGACGCCATGTTCTGGGTGACAAACCTTGTGATGAAATTCGCTCCATTCGGGGTATTCGGTTTAATGGCTGTAACCGTTTCAAAATTTGGATTGGCATCCTTGATTCCGCTTGGAAAATTGGTAATTGTCGTTTATGCAGCGATGATTTTCTTTGTCATCGTCGTATTGGGCGTTACAGCGAAAATTGTCAATGTGAATATTTTCCAAGTAATTAAAGTGCTAAAGGACGAGCTGATCTTGGCTTACTCCACATCCAGTTCCGAAACGGTATTGCCGCGCATTATGCAAAAAATGGAACGTTTTGGCTGTCCAAAGGATATTACATCCTTCGTCATTCCAACAGGATATTCATTTAATTTGGACGGTTCTACATTATATCAATCCATTGCCGCGATTTTCATTGCCCAGTTGTACGGAATCGATTTGTCCATTGTTGAACAAATTACGTTAGTGCTTGTATTGATGGTGACTTCCAAAGGAATTGCGGGAGTGCCGGGCGTATCTTTCGTCGTTCTACTTGCAACTTTGGGCTCTGTAGGAATTCCATTGGAAGGGCTTGCCTTTATCGCCGGTATCGACCGTATCCTCGACATGGCACGTACAGCTGTAAACGTTGTTGGTAACTCTTTGGCGGCGATTGTTATGTCAAAATGGGAACGCCGATTTGATGAGAATCAGATGAATGAATATGTAACCGAATTAGCAAAATAAAGTTGATTTCAAGCATAAAAAGAGGCTGGGACAAAACTAGCTTCAAAATAGGAAAAAGGAGAATTTGAGCCAACTTAAATTCTCCTTTTTCCATTTCTCTCCATTATTTTTGGTCAGTTGATCTTTGTTGGCCGTGTATTTCCGTAAATTCACGGCCATTAAGGCAATGCCCATTTCATTTTCCACTTTCGATTTTCCTCGAACGGAAAATCGAGTGAAACGCAAATTAGCCTTCAAGAATCCAAAAACTGGTTCTACGTCTATTTTACGTTGACGGAAAATAGAACCAGCTTTTTCTTCTGAAAGCTTCGCTCTTACATATTCTTTTTGTTGTTCCCATTTTTCATTCACCATGACCTTTCGGTGATTGCCTTCCTTTGCTTTTGTGCATGATGAACGAAATGGACATCCTGAACAGTTTTCACATTCATAGATTTTCAATTCTCGTTTGAAACCAGTCTTATCTGTACGTACAGAACGATAACGGAAGGTTACTCGCTGCTGATTTGGACAAATGTAGGTATCACTTTCTTCGTCGTACATCCAATTGTCTGGATGAAATGGATTTTGTTTATATTTCTTCTTTTGTTCTTTCTCATACATGGTATATGGAATGAGTGCCTCACATTTTCGATTCGAAAGGATGTCTTCATAGTTTTGTTCACTACCATAACCAGCATCTGCGACAATATACTTTGGCAACGGAAAATAATCCTTTTCTATCTTATTCAAGAACGGAATTAATGTACGTGTATCAGTAGGATTTGGAAAGATGCTATAAGCTAGTGCGTATTGACCTTCTGTTGCGATTTGTACGTTGTATCCAGCCTTCAATTGACCGTTTTTCATATAGTCGTCTTTCATTCGCATGAACGTCGCATCTAAGTCTGTTTTGGAATAACTATTCCGTTCACCCAAGATTTCGAAGTCTTTTTGATACTTTTGTTTACGTAAAATCAAGTCAATCAACTGTTTGTACACTCGCTTCGGATATTTCCGTTCGCTTCTTAATGCTTTTCGTTCTGTGGCATCGGGCGATGCTTCTATCTTTTGGTCATATTCCGTAATCACTTCATCGACTTGTTGCACCATTTGAGCGAGTTCTTCAACGGACAGTTCTCCCTCATTTTCCCGCTCCATTTCAGGGATGATTTCCTTCTCTAACAGTTCGTTGTAGAGCTGATTGGATTTTTCAATTAAGCTTTGGTTGTATTTTTCAATGGATTTCTTCCATACGAAAGTAAATTTATTGGCATTCGCTTCAATCTTCGTACCATCGATAAAAATGGCTTCTTGATCGATTAACTTTTCTTCCACCAGTTGGCAACGGAATTGGACAAAACATTGACGAATTAATTCTTTTACTTCCGGATGCACACGAAAACGATTGATCGTCCGATAACTTGGTTCATATCCTTGTGCCAACCACATCATTCGTATACTGTCCTTTAATAGCGCTTCAATTTTTCGACCTGAAAAGACAGACTGCGAATAGGCACACAAAATAATTTTTAGCATCATGCGTGGATGATAAGCAGGACAACCTGTATTTCGAAGAAACGGCTGGAAGGCTTCATCTGGAATACTTTCAACTAAATGGTGGATGTGGAAGGCAATATCATTTTCTTGTAATTTTATTTCTAAATCTAAAGGCAAAACTAATTGATTCATGTTATAATATTTAAACATAAGGACACTTCTTTCGTTAAAATTTTTGGGGTTGGATACTTAAATTTTAACAGAAGATGTCCTTATTTTTATTGAAAAAATGAAGAACAGCCCATGAAATTTTATTCCAAAATTTCATGGGCTGTTTCCATTTTAGAGGGGGTTTTGTCCCAACCTCCTTCAAATCATTTTATAACCATCCTGGAATATAAACGGTTTTATTTATATCGGCTGAATGGAAAGGATCAAACTTTCTATTCAGTTTTTATTTTGCCAAAGCTTTCTCAAGATATTTGCGGATGGATTCTTCTCCATTGGCCAAAGCCTCTTTTTCTCTTGCTTCATCTTTCGCCATTTTTTCTTCCGCTTTTTTCAAAATTTCTTCTTCTTCCCCTTGCGGAATGACAACGACCCCGTCCACATCCCCGACAATAAAGTCTCCTGGTTGGACGCTGACGCCGCCGATGGCAATCGGAACATTCACTTTTCCACCGCCGTGTTTATTTCCGCTTGCGACTGTTGTCCCTAAAGCGAAAATCGGGAAATCCAGTTCACGCATCGCAGCAATATCACGGATTACACCATTCACAACAAACCCTTGGATTCCTAATCCCTTTGCAAGAGAAGCGACAAAATCTCCTGCCACGGCCCGGTTGGTATTTCCTTTCGCATCAATTACGAGAATATCCCCTTTTTTTGCAATGCTGATGGCTTCAAGCACCGCTTTATTCTCCCCATCCGGCAATCGGACTGTAACAGCTCGTCCAGCAATTTTATAATGGTCGCTCAACGGCTTAATGTTTGCATCTAAATTTGTATGTCCTCCTGTCGCATCAGAAATGGCTGTAGTTGGCACCGCTAAAAATCGTTCGACTAAGTTTGACATTTCAACATAACCCCTTTGAATTCACTAAATATTTCAACAATTCTATATTATAGGATAAAGTTTCCTTTTTCCATATAATTTTCAATTTCCTTCGTTAAAATTTAAAAAGAAAATCTTTTTTTGTCTCATTGCTCCCGGGAAAGTCTGAAAAAAATCCCCACTATTCTTCATCCGCTTTTATTGGCGGCTGCTTGTTCCCATCAATGAATTTCTCGCCATGGCAAGTATCGCTTTTTGGAGCAATTCGAACAGATCATGGGTTGCATACAATCCATAGCGTCCAAGCAACTCATTCATCTTTTCAATGGGGTCTCCCGAAGCAATCTCCTCAAACAATTCCTTGCTGAAATGCCTGAATCCATGGCCGCTGATCCCTTCATGGCGCAAATCGATTAAACCGATCAGCCAATCTTGGGTGAAGTCCCGCACCAACTCTTGATAATATTTATTTCTTGGATTTTCTTTAGCCTTTTCCAAAATGATTTTTAAATAACTGTAAAAGTGACGGGATATCGGCCGTTTAAAAGGGACGCTTCTCTTCGCGTTTTTCCGCACCCAATAATAATTGCTGTCATTCACATCCCATCCCATGGCAAATAATAACGATTCCTCGGCCAGCCGGTAATAAAGCACAATGAAATCAATCAACTCTTCTGTTTTATACATTTGCTTGCAATAATTTTGCAAAAAGTAAATGAACGGACGTTGCTTGCCACTGGCCAGTCCCTTCATCACATGGATGAATTGCAATTCTTCCTTGTCATGATCAATGCTTTTTAATACCCTTTGCAATAAATTGAAATAGAATAATTCATTGTGGGAATCGATAAAAGTTGCATTGCCGTTGAGCAGATGTTGGCCAAACTGGAGCAAATGGAAAAGATCGTTGTCGCCTGAGTAATTCTTTAAAATCAACTCCGCAATTTGATATTTATTCAAATAAATTAAATGATGGACCAGTTGATAGATTTCCTCACCTTCCCCATGGATATCGGAGTTTCTCCATATCTCCTGCTTCATTCTCATCTCCGTTTTTAACGGAAAATGGGTCATGCAAAAATGAACGGCAGCATCCGTCAACACATTTCCATGGGGTTCCACGATCAGCCGAATTTTCTTTGCCTGCATTGCCAGGTTTTCCAGATATTCTTCCAAATCGTCCAATTTTTCTTGAAGCGTTTCTCCATGAAGCCGAATGTTTTCAACATCCGGTATGTTTGCCGTTTCCATCGAGGAATGAATCATGATCATTTCCTCATCGGAAATCACATTCTCCCAAAATTTCTCTAAATTGATTTCTCCTTTTGCCGGAGGGATGATCCATATGGTTTTAATCAACTTTTACAGCCCCTTCCCGTGCCGCACTGAACATCAATTCGATCAGATACAGATTCATTGCTTCCAAATTATCATCCAATGCACCGCCCAAATCACGGAGCATGATGCGAGTATCTCCCAAAAACCGCTCTGTTGCTTGGGGAATTTTAATATTTTTTGAACCGTAATATTCATGGAAGATGGCATTTTTTGAAATTGATTTGCGATTATGTCCGATGAAACTTTTATTGCGGACATTCAGCGCATTGGCCACATTGGAACTTTTTATGTAAAAATAGACACCGAAATACCGATTGATTTTCCCCTCTTCATACAGTTCCTCCACTTGATTGATGAACTGATAAATGGAAGAAGCTCTGGGAATGTCGATTTTTTCATCAGGACCATACTTGACGATATATCGTAATACCGCTTCCCTTGCACGATAAAATCGGACCAAAAACGCAGGATAATCCCCTTTTAAAAGAAGGGCTTTAATATGTCGATACAGTTCCTGAATCTGTTCCAGTTCTTTTTTCTGTTCCCCCTGCTCGCCGTTTAAACATTGCAGGATCAGTTCCATCTCCAACAACCGTAAATTGGAAGCTGGATGTATTTTCTTGGCTTCCATAAATTTTTCCAAGGCTTTTTCAAAATTGAAATTTTGCCGTAACAGCTGGACTTCCAAAAGATATTTAATAAACCGCGTTCGATCGTTTTTTTCAAGTCCTTCCATTAATTTTAAAGCTCCAACGTAATTGTAATCATGGATTAAATGTTGGAATAATTGAAGCCAGGACTTTTTATATGGGGAATCATGGAATTGTTGTCTGATCAGTTCCCCTGTTGCTTGATCTTGCAACATCAAACAGAAACGGTTCGCAAAAGTCTTGATTCCTCCGATAAGGACAGCCTGTTGCAATTGGGAATGTTCTCCTCTTGAAATCAATACCATTTCCTCAAAGGGTTCTTCAATGCAAATCCTATGGATCTCGCGATTGACTTCAATAAGTTCATTCTCAAACCATTTTCCTTTTTTTCTGTCGAGCACAATCAATTCCACATTCTGGTGGATTTTCTTTCGCAATTCTTTTTCCCATCGTTCCTCAAACTCCATTTGTTGCCGGATGGAAAAAGGGCGATGAAGACGTACCCAAATATAAACTTTCTTTATTTCATTCTGGTGCGCCAATGCAAATGCTTCCAATTGATGTATCGATTCTTCAATATCAACCCGGTATAAATCATCAATTTGGTTCACCTCATTCGGCAATACCCATTGCAATAACCAGCTCATCCTTCTCTCACCTCGTACAATTTCCCATATTTAAAATATCTTACAATTCAGAGCGATTTCGTACAATCAATATTTCCTTTTCCAACCCTCCAACGGAAAGATAAGAATGAAAAGAAAAACAGGCTGCCCACCTTCCAGACAGCCCGCTTTTCTATAACTATTAAAAAATATCAATTGCCTTCCTTCAATGCTTCGTTCAAGCCATCCAAAATAAAGAGCAATTCTTCCACCGTTGTCACTGCCTGAAACAGACTATGCTGATGTTCTCTCAAAAATCCTTCTTCCATCATCTTTTCAAAATGTTGTATAAGGGCATCATAAAAGCCGTTGACGTTGTATAAAATGACCGGTTTTGAATGGATGCCGATTTGCGCCCAAGTAAAAGCTTCAAAATATTCATCCAACGTTCCGCAACCACCCGGCAACGCGACAAATGCATGGGAAAGATCCGACATTTTCTTCTTTCGGGTATGCATGGAATCAACGATATATAGTTCCGTCAATCCTGTATGTAATTTTTCTTTTTTATTCATCAACTGTTTTGGCATCACTCCAATGACTTCCCCGCCTTCGGAAAGAGCCGCATCCGCCACTTTCCCCATCAATCCTTGGGTGGAACCGCCATAAACAACGCCATATTTTTTCTTTGCCAATGCTTTCCCTAGTTCAATGGCCGCTTCCTCATAAATCGGTGATTTCCCCGAAGACGATCCGCAATAAACTGCTACACGCAAATATGTCACCTTCTCCTTTTTCTTTCATTATATCGAATGAATGTGTAGTCCATGTAACAGAATTATAAATTTTCCTGCTATTCAATACCAATATGGAGAAATTGGGAGGTTTCATGTTACACTTACACCGAAGGAGAGAGGAAAGTGGCATTACACGAAAAAGATCAATTTTTTATGAGAGAAGCGATGATCGAAGCAAAAAAAGCGGAAGCCCTCGGCGAAGTTCCCATTGGTGCTGTGATAGTTTATCAGGACAAAATCATTGCCCGTTCCCATAATTTAAGAGAATCGACTCAAAATGCTGTCACCCACGCAGAGCTTATGGCCATACAAGAAGCCTGCAAAGTTTTGGGAAGCTGGCGGTTGGAAGAAACCACATTATATGTGACGTTGGAGCCTTGTCCCATGTGCGCAGGAGCCATCTTACAATCAAGAATTCCCCGGGTTGTATACGGTGCCCGTGACCCGAAGGCCGGATGTGTCGATTCTCTATACCGCTTATTAAACGACCCTCGTTTCAACCACGAATGCGATGTGACGGAGGGTGTATTGGCCGATGAATGCGGCTCCCTGTTAACCCATTTCTTTAAAGGAATTCGCGAACGGAAAAAGGCGGAAAAAGAGAAACTAAAAGACATGGAAGAAAAGGATAGTGATTGAGAGCATCAATCACTTTTTCTTTTTTGGAGGTTGATATTTTATTTGCAAAACGGGAAATCTATTATTTTATTACTATTTTTATAATAAAAATAGTAATAAAAAATCATATTTTTACCTGATTCCTCGTATCTATGAAATATACAAGCTTTCAGAAAATCAGGAGGATCAGGAACATATGAAATTTTTAACAAGACTATCAAACACTATAATGGAAAAATATTTACCGGATCCATATATTTTTGTAGCAATATTAACAGTACTTGTTGTACTGCTGGGCATTGGACTCACACCATCTTCCCCCCTTGAGATGGTGATCTACTGGGGAGATGGATTCTGGGGTTTGTTGGCCTTTACAATGCAAATGGTCATTGTTTTGACGGCCGGCCACGTTTTAGCGAACAGCCCTTTATTTAAGAAATTTTTGACCGCTGTCGCAAGCAAAATCAAGTCCCCCGGGGCGGCCATCATTTTGGTCACATTCATTTCATTAATTGCCTGCTGGATCAACTGGGGCTTCGGTTTAGTCATCGGTGCCATCTTCGCAAAAGAAATTGCCCGACATGTGAAAAAAGTGGATTACCGGTTATTAATTGCCAGTGCCTATTCAGGATTTATTATTTGGCACGGTGGACTTGCAGGATCTATCCCGCTTTCTGTTGCAACGGAAGGACATCCTTTTGAAGAAATCATGGGTGTGGTTCCGACTTCCGGAACCCTTTTCACTCCATACAATCTATTTATTGTACTCGTGATTCTCTTTACGCTTCCATTCTTCAACCGTTGGATGATGCCGAAAGAAGAAGATGTAGTGGAAGTGGATCCAGCGTTATTGGCTGAGGAAGAGCAAAAACTCCCGCCGCCTGAAAACACGTTTGCTTCCCGTTCCGAAAGAAGCTATATTTTAACCATTTTAATCGGCATCATCGGTGTGGCTTATCTCATTTATCATTTTGCCACAAAAGGGTTTGCCCTTGATTTAAACATCGTAAATACCATATTTGTCATCTTGGGGATCATTTTGCATGGAACGCCTCAGCGTTTCCTTGCCGCCACCCAAAATGCCATTAAAACCGCAAGCGGCATCGTATTCCAATTTCCGTTTTATGCAGGCATTATGGGCATGATGACAAATTCCGGACTTGCGGCAGTCTTTTCCGAATGGTTTATTGCCATTTCCAACGAAACGACGTTTTATTTATTTACATTCTTTTCCGCCGGTTTAGTCAACTTCTTTATCCCTTCCGGCGGTGGCCAATGGGCAGTTCAGGCGCCGATCATGCTGGAAGCGGCCCAAGTAATGGGGGCCGATTATGCAAAGACGGCGATGGCCATCGCCTGGGGAGATGCCTGGACGAATATGATCCAGCCTTTCTGGGCATTGCCGGCTCTTGCCATTGCCGGCTTAAAAGCGAAAGACATTATGGGATTCTGTGTGTTTGTTCTGATTTTTACAGGAGTGATTATCAGCATCGGCTTTTTATTCTTCTGACATAAGAAAGCAGCCCTGTGCTTGCACGGGCTGCTTTTTCATCACAATTTAAATTGTTGGACCATTTGATTCAATTCTTCGGCAAGGATGGACAGTTGTTCAGCACTTGCAGAAATTTCTTCCATGGAACTGCTTGTCTCCTCTGATGCCGCTGTCGTTTCTTCAATTCCGGCAGCCGCTTCCTCAGAGATGGCCGCAATTTCTTGAATGGAACCGCTCATTTCTTGACTGTCCGCTGCAATCGTTGATAAATTTTCCGCCACAGCTACAATGCTGTCGACCATTTCTTTTAATGCCCCCTGAATGTTCATAAATGTTTCATGGGTTGTTTGGATTTGGGCTGAGCCTTCTTCAACCTCTTTATACCCTTCCGTCAAAGAGGCTGTTACCATGCTGAATTCATTTTGAATATTGCTTACAATCTCAGTGATATCCGTCACTGATAAAGCCACTTGTTCGGCAAGTTTCCGCACCTCTTCCGCAACGATTGCAAAGCCCTTTCCATGTTCCCCTGCTCTGGCCGCTTCTATCGCGGCATTCAAAGACAATAAATTGGTTTGTTCTGCAATATCCCTAATAACAATCACCAACTGGGAAATTTCCTGTACTTGTTTATGCAGTTGATTGACCTTGTCTACGGATTCGCGCACAATATGGTCGATTGTTTGCATTTGTTTTGAGGAAGACTCCATTAACTCGCTTCCTTCGTTTGTTAACGATAGTATTTTTTCCGCCCTTCTTTGCACACGTCCTCCATGTTCGCTTGCCTCTTGGGAAGTTTCCGCAAAGTTTGCCGCGATCGATGATAAATCACTTGCGTTATCCGCTTGCTTTTCAGCTCCTTGGGCGAGTTCTTCCATCGTGGTAACAATCTGGCCCGCACCAAGTTTCACTTCACTGGCTGCATGGGTCAATTCTTCACTGCTGCTCGATAAAAGTTCAGCGTTTTTCGCAATTTGTCTGATCATCCCTTTCAGTTTCTCTTGCATGTTATTCAATGCCGTTGCCAATTGCCCCGTTTCATCCTGCGACTTGAGCTTCAACGGTTCATGACTTAAATCTGCATTCGCAAGCAAATTCATTCTTTCAGTAACCATTTGAATCGGTTTTGAAATGCTATTCGCAAATCCCCAAATGACGATAAAACCGATAACCACCGCAGCCAATAGCGTTATCATATTAAACATGAAAATTTCTTCCGCCGGTTTATTAAAATCCATCATATATGTACTGGCACAAATTACCCAACCCCAATGTTCATCCGCCTTTGAATAAGCCGCTTTTTCTTCGATCCGGCTTTCATTTCCGATCAAAGGATAATCATAATAGACAAATCCCCCGCCGGATTGGCCTGTTTTGATGATATCTTGTATGAATTTAACACCGTTTGAATCTTCATTCTCCCAAAGATTTTCTCCCTCGCTTGAAGGATGGGCAATCAAAGTGCCTTTTTCATCAACGATAAATATGTATCCATGTTCCCCCAAATCAAAATTTTCATTGATTGGACGCGTTCCATCCGCGCCCTTCACGCCTAAAACCGCTTCTTTTACTTTTTCCTGTGCATCTTCTAAAGAAAGTTCCCCCTCTTCCACATATTCTGCCAAGCCATTAATCATTTCAATGGTCATTTCCACACTGTTGCTCAAATTCGTTTTTCCAAGTTCACTCAAATGTTCTTCCGTTTGCATGTAATTGATGGAGCCTACAACGACCAAAGGGATTAATAACAGAGCAGAAGAGATGGTGATCAATTTTTTCTTGATGGTCCTCTTTTTCAATCTCTTAATCGAGCATTTTGCATATTTTTTGACCCAAGAGCCATAAGGATTTCAAAGACACAAAAAAGGACTTCACCCCTAAAATGTAGAATTTTTGAAGTGACGAAACCACAAAAATTCAAAAGGAGGAAGTCACTTTGTATATTCTACAAGAAAGCCTATTTTCCTTTGAAGAACTGCAAAAATTAGAGTCAAAAGAGAAATTACCTATCTTTTTTAGCTCGCTTGATTTACGCCCTTATGCTAAACAGTTGAGAAGTTCTTCACCCCGAGGGGCTGACGGTCATTCCAGAGAAGGGATTCTAAGGGCTCTCATCGCTGCCCCATTAGAAGGTATTGATACTTTTACTTCTCTTCACAATCGATTAAAAAATGACCTGCGTTTTCGTTACCAATGTGGTTTAGATATTAGCAGGCCTGCACCATCCATCTCTACTCTTAGCCGAGTATTTTCTTCACTAACCAAAACTGGACTTGTGAAAAGAATCTTTCAAGATCTCGTCCAGTTAGCTCAAGAGGAAGGAGTAATTGATGGAAAACATCAGGCTATCGACAGTGCCGCCATTGATGCTTATGAAAAGAAGCAGCCTAAGAAGCGAAGTGAACAAACAGGCAACGCCAATTGGGGGGCAAAGTTTGATTCCTTCGGTAATAAAATTACTTGGTTTGGCTATAAGATGCATCTTTCCGTTGACACCAAAAGTGAATTACCAATGGCGATTGAAGTAACCCCTGCTCATATCAACGATGGGGATGTCGCACCACAATTAATTGAACAAGTAAAGAGTTGTACAAACTCTAAAATTGATTTCCTGATAATGGATGGTGGGTACGACCAGCTAAAAAACTACGAATCCGCCAAGAACATCGGGGCTCAAGCTATTATTCCACTCAATTTGCGTAATGAAAAGGAGCCTCCCGAAGGAATTGCCTCCAATGGAACCCCACGCTGTTCGATGGGGTACGAAATGACTTATTGGGGCGCCAATAAGGATCAGCTCAAATTCAGATGTCCACACGCAACCGGAAAAGTGGATTGCCCATTAGGAATGGCAGCCTGTTCATCCTCCAACTATGGAATGGTAGTAAAAATTAACGTGAATAAGGATCTTCGCCGGTACTCTAATCCACACCGCGATTCCAAACGTTGGAAAGAACTTTACAATGAGCGAACCAGTGTAGAACGGTGCAATTCAAGAATGAAAAGTTATCTTACAGCGAACTCCCTGCATGTGTGGGGAATCGATAAAGTAAAAACTCATATTTACTTGAACGCCATCGTATTACTGGTTTCAGCTCTCGCAATGGCAAAAGAGAGTAAAAAGCAACAAACCGCTTAAAAAATTTTTAAAGCGAAAAATTCTGCAAGTACGCCCAAAAAAGGACAAACAGAATATTTGTAAACCAAAGATACAAAATACCCCAATTTATTTGGGTTTCTTTTAAAACTCTTTTTAATAAAAATCTAATTTTGCAAAACTCTCAATCATAAAATAGCCTCCCTTATGAAAAAAGTTATAATTAATAAATAATTTCTATTAAGCAGGAATCCCCCTTTTTATGGAAAGAGAGTCAACTTTTGATACTTTATAGTAGTTATTAAGAAATTATATTATGTCGTAATTTTATAAACAATAGGCTTTGGCTATTTATGAAAGGTTCGGAATTGATAATCGAGTAGGAGGGAGCGATTAACTCCCGTCCTCTCACACCACCGTACGTACGGTTCCGTATACGGCGGTTCAATTAAGATAATTGACGCAAGTTTTCATAACGAGCTTCAAGACTTTCCAACCCTTGGTTTCTCCAATAGGAGTTACCAAGGGTTCTGTGTAATATTGGACTATTTGAAATACGCCAATAACTCTTCCGAGTATTTCCCCATTCATACGCTTGCCATTGTGGTACGCCAAGCTGAATAAGGTTGCGTGTCTTTGTTTTCGGTTTCTTCCAGTTCTTCCATAGACACATTCGAAGTCTTCTACGAATCCATTTATCTAATTCAAGGAATATAGATTTGGTGTCTGCTAACGCAAAATATCCACACCATCCCACTAGATATTGATTCAGTTTCTGAATGCGGTATTCCATCGGGTAGGGCATCTTGCGTGATGTGATTTCACGAACTTTATTCTTCATTCGTTTAAGGCTTTCTTTTGCGATACGAACCTTTGGCTCTTTATGATAGGTAAAGCTAAATCCTAGAAACTTACGTTTCCATGGACGGTCGACCGCTGATTTCTTTTCATTTACTTTCAGTCGTAGTTTTCCTTCAATGAATCGTTGAATGCTTGCCATTGTGCGAAGTCCTGCTCGTTTACTTTTCACGTAAATGTTACAGTCATCCGCATATCGAACGAATTTGTGTCCTCTTCTTTCCAATTCTTTATCTAGTTCATCTAGTACAATGTTAGATAGTAGCGGACTTAATGGTCCTCCTTGTGGAGTTCCTTCTAATGTGCTTGACACCACACCATTAATCATGACTCCCGATTGTAAATACTTACGAATCAATTTCAGTAATGGTTTATCTTGGATTCTCTTCGCGAGTGTACCCATTAATCTGTCATGGTTGACCTTATCAAAGAATTTCTCCAAGTCCATATCTACAACCCATCGATGTCCATCTCTTATATATTCTTTCGCTTTCCTCACCGCATCATGGGCACTTCGGTTTGGTCTAAATCCGTAGCTGTTTTCAGAGAATGTAGGGTCATACACTTTTGAAAGTACTTGGGCGATTGCTTGTTGAATCAAACGGTCTGTTACGGTAGGGATTCCTAGTAAACGAACACCGCCGTCAGGTTTCGGGATTTCGACTCTGCGGACTGGCATTGGTTCATAAGTTCCCTTGAGAATTGCCTCCTTAATAGATAGCCAGTTTTCGACTATGTGCTGTCGTAGGTTTTGTACGGGCATCATATCTACTCCGTGGCTTCCTTTATTCTGTTCTACACGTTTTAGTGCTTGAAGCATGTTCTCCCGTGACAGGATTTGATTCAAAAGCATCGTTATTCTCCTTCCGTGAATAGCTGTTCTCTTTATGCCAGTGGTCACTCCACCCTCCAAGAGGTCCCCCACGGGATTCACCGCTTCCTTCCTCAAGTGAGGTACTACGTTTTCTGTGTTCATCATGACTCACTGAATGCCAAGGGCTATTCTCTCTTAATTGTTCGGTCCTTCTTAGTTGTTCTAGACCAACTAATACTATGACCTCTGCTGACTTCTGACGGTTCAGCTACTTATCACTAAGTAGGTTATGAAGCGTACTTCACCTATCCGCCAGACCTCCCCGGGTAAGTACATGCACTTTCACACCATCTATCCGCCTCATCTACTCGATATGACCTTCGACAGAAAGAGCTTTGTTTTGTTTTGCAAACTCACTCAATCATACCTAGCCTTATATGAGGTTCGTGTTCCTCGGACCGGTGTTTTGCCTCCAGCTTCCTTCAGATTCCGCGTCACCACGGACACCCTTGCTCTTGGCTAACCTCTACTTCTGTCTTCGGGGTTCGGGACTTACACCCTATAGTTCATGTACATGCCGGGCGCACAAAAAAAGAAGCATACCATATACCCGGTATGCTTCTTTTTCATTATTTGTTAGGAGTAATAACTTCTTTTCCACCCATATAAGGTCTTAATGCTTTTGGAATTACGACGCTTCCATCTTCTTGTTGATAATTTTCCAAAATGGCTGCAACTGTCCGGCCAATGGCTAGCCCTGAACCGTTCAATGTATGAACATATTCCGGTTTTGCCCCGTGTTCGCGGCGGAATCGGATATTGGCGCGTCTTGCTTGGAAGTCTTCAAAGTTAGAGCAAGATGAAATTTCGCGGTATTTATTTTGGGCCGGCATCCATACTTCCAAATCGTATTTTTTGGCAGCTGTAAAACCTAAGTCAGCTGTACACATTTTCACCCGTTGATAAGGAAGTTCCAATAATTGAAGCACTTTTTCCGCATGACTTGTCAACAATTCCAGCTGCTCATAAGATTCTTCCGGTTTGACAAAACGGACAAGCTCCACTTTATTGAATTGGTGCTGGCGAATCAATCCGCGCGTATCACGGCCTGCTGAACCTGCTTCAGAACGGAAACATGCACTATAGGCAGCAAAAGCTTTCGGCAACATATCGGCACTCAAAATTTCATCGCGGTAGAAGTTTGTCACAGGCACTTCTGCTGTTGGAATCATGAAATAATCCGTTTCCGCCAATTTAAATACGTCTTCTTCAAATTTTGGCAATTGTCCTGTTCCCAATAAACTGTCGCGGTTGACAATGACAGGAGGAAGCATTTCTTCATATCCATGTTCTTCCACATGCAAGTCCAGCATGAAATTTGCCAGTGCCCGTTCGAGTTTTGCACCTAAACCACGGTAGAATACAAAACGGCTTCCTGTTACTTTTGCCGCACGCTCAAAATCGATAATGCCCAAATCCGTTGCCAAATCCCAGTGAGGTTTCACTTCAAAATCAAACTTTGGCACGTCCCCCCAAGTGTATTCCACTACATTGTCGTCTTCGCTCTCACCAATCGGAACAGATTCATGAGGAAGGTTTGGAAGACGCATCATCATATCTTTGAACTTTTCTTCAATTTCTACGAGTTCCGCATCCAACTTTTTGATTTCTTCACCCACTTCACGCATGCGGGCAATCAAATCATCGGCATTTTCTTTATTGCGTTTCATGACAGCGATCTGCTCTGATACTTTGTTGCGTTCCGCTTTCAATTCTTCCGTTTTTGCAATCAGTTCACGACGTTTGGAATCAAGGGTTTCAAATTCATCAAAATTTCCTAAATCTTCGTTGCGTGTTAAAAGAATTTTTTTCACTTCTTCATAGTTTTCACGGACACGTCTAATATCTAGCATGTTTATTCCTCCAAACTTGAAAAATTATTCCATATAAAAAGCTCTCAATCCCATAAAGGGACGAGAGCTACCCGCGTTGCCACCCTAGTTGATTAAACAAAATGTTTAATCCTCTTATTTCATAACGGCTTTACAACCGACCCAATCCTACTAAACATTTCAGCTGGGCAACTCATGGATGGATTCACAAGGGTTTTTATCAGCTTCCACCAACCGCTGACTCTCTTAAAAAAACTGACTTGCTACTACTTCCAATCATCGCATTATCGTTAATCGATTTTAACCATAGCGTACTATATCCCGTTAAATTTTGCAAGAAAAGACTTTATTAACTTTATTTTGACAAATCTCATCTAACTTGCAAAAGTTCTTCTTTGGAAAGAGTAGCAATATCAATTCCTTTCATAGGATTACCTAAATCCTTTGAAAGTTCAGCTATAAGTGGGTAATCATTATAATTTTTTGTCGCTTCAACAATAGCTCTTGCAAACTTTTCTGGATTTTCCGATTTAAATATACCGGAACCAACAAACACTCCATCTGCTCCTAATTCCATCATTAATGCGGCATCGGCTGGTGTGGCAACCCCTCCTGCTGCATAATTTAATACAGGCAACCGTCCTCGTTCTTTAATTTGTAGCAACAACTCATAAGGAGCACCTAATTTTTTTGCTTCCACCATTAATTCATCTTGACTCATGTTAACAATTTGACGTACTTGGGCATTTACTTTTCGAATATGACGTACAGCTTCTACAATGTTTCCTGTACCTGCTTCACCTTTCGTACGCAACATGACTGCCCCTTCTCCAATTCTCCGCGCTGCTTCTCCTAAATCGCGACACCCACAAACAAAAGGTACGTTAAACTCCTTTTTTAACAAATGGAATTCATCATCCGCTGGTGTTAATACTTCACTTTCATCAATCATATCTACACCTATTGATTCTAAAATACGTGCCTCCACAATATGGCCAATTCTTACTTTTGCCATCACCGGAATGGATATGGCATTCTTTACTTCCTCAATAATGCGAAGATCAGCCATCCTAGCTACTCCGCCTTCTTTTCGTATATCTGATGGAACTTTTTCTAATGCCATTACCGCAACAGCACCTGCCGCTTCTGCAATTTTTGCTTGCTCAGCATTCACAACATCCATGATTACGCCGCCTCTGGGGATGTTAATTTCTTTAAAATTTTCCATATTATTACCTCCTATTATTTGTTGATTTTTAGTATAATGATTTTTGACAATATAAAAAGTTCCAAAATTATAAAAAGTTATATGGTCAGTTGGAGGTATATACGATGGACATGCTGATCTTCCAATTGGAAAAAGAAAATGCTAAACCTTTGTATGAACAACTCTACAGCGGCATAAAAAATGCAATTATTCAAAAACAAATTGAAGTAGGAACGAAATTGCCATCTAAGCGAAAATTAGCGGAGTTTTTAAATATTAGTCAAACTACCATTGAAATTGCATATTCTCAATTATTAGCGGAAGGATATATTACATCTATTCCCCGTGTAGGTTATTTTGTTGAAGAAATTGATGAACTGCCTTACGTAGAAAAAAAACAAACGACAATCGAAATTCCCCAAAAAGAACAAAAACAATATCGATATGATTTTCATCCTGGTAAAGTTGATGAAGAATCCTTCCCTTTTGTTGTATGGAGAAAGTATGTAAAAGATATATTTGATATTACTTCAAAAGAGTTGTTACAAATGGGTGAACCCCAAGGAGAAGTAGAGTTACGAAAGGAAATTGCCAATTATTTATTTCAATCGAGAGGTATCCATTGCAAACCTGAGCAAATCGTTATTAGCTCTGGAACTGAGCTTTTATTACCGATGATTTTGCGCTTATTTGAAGATGATTTCATATTAGCCCTTGAAAACCCTGGTTACTCAGCAATACCGAGAATTCATTTAAATAATAATGCCATTCCTATTTCTGTGGATGAGGAAGGTTTAGTAGTTGATGAACTTGAACAAACAAATGCTAATATCGTCTATATTACTCCATCACATCAATTCCCGACAGGGGCAGTGCTGTCAGCTACAAGAAGAACTCAACTGCTGAAATGGGCAAGCAAAGCACCTAATCGATATATTATTGAAGATGATTATGATAGTGAGTTTCGCTACATTGGCAAACCCATTCCAGCCCTACATGGTTTAGATCAAAATGATAAAGTGATTTATATGAGCACATTTACAAAATCATTGATGCCATCACTTAGGGTTGCTTATATGGTATTGCCTCATCATTTATTAATGAAATATAAAGAAATATTTAGTTATTACTCAGCAACGGTCCCACGTTTCGTTCAACACATATTAGCCAATTTTATGAAAGATGGTCATTTCTCTAAACATTTAAATCGCATGAGGAAAATTTATCGAAAAAAACATGATAAATTAAAACATACGCTAACTACTTTTTATCCTGATATAAAAATAACAGGAGACCAAGCTGGAATGCATGTGCTAATCTCGATTCCTAGCGGCAAAAATGTTGACCAACTGAAGCAAATTGCAAATCATCATGGCATCAACATTACTCCTGTAACCAATTATTTGTTAAAGCCCATTGAATATAAACATCCTACCTTCTTGCTTGGATTCGGAGGTATTCCTTTAAATCAAATAGAGGAAAGTATCCACCAATTGATGGAATGTTGGAACGTACAAAAAAATAAAAAACTCGCTAAACTATAGATGTCTTAGCGAGTTTTTTATATTAGTATATTATACATATATTTCCCATAAATATTTCCCAAGCAATATTTTTTCTTTAATCTGCATATTTCTTTTTTAATTGTTCTGAACCAGTTCCACCAATAATCATTAATACTAATGGTAAGAAATTTGAAATTACTTTAGGTAAACCATCGGGAATTGTTATATTCGTATAAAAAAATAAATTGGAACCTAGAATGATGATTTTAATGAGTATTAATAATACCCCTAGTAAAAATAAACTGTCAAAAAACGATTTTAATTTGGGGTGAGCTAATTTTTTACTATCTTGAATTACTTTTTCCTTCAAATCATTGTCACTCCTTAACATTTCATCTATTGTAATACCAAATAAATCGCTTAGTGCAATAATTACTTCAATACTTGGATAGTTCTTTCCAGTTTCCCATTTTGATACTGATTGACGACTGACATGAAGTTTATCTGCAAGATCTGCTTGTGTCCAACCTCGTTTTTCCCTTTCATTTTTTAATCGTTCACTAAATGTCATCGACGGCAACTCCTTTCTTATGTCAATATAAATTAAAAGTAGTATGAAGTAAAGAGAGCTATGGGCGCATGATGATGCAACGGATAGTTGCCATCGCCAAACGCCAATTATATACCATTTTATATAAAATTTACATTTAATTTCCAAAAGTATTAGAATATATATCAAAGAAAAAAGCTAAGAATCCACATCTAGTGGTTCCTAGCTTTCTTGAAATAAATTCTATTAGCGAAAAGTTTTAATTGCCTAATTTGTTATGAAAATAAGCCTCCTACAAAACCAGTAATGCCTCCCCAAAGATTACTGAAGAAATTACCGATTCCTTGGAAGAATAATGAGATAAATCCTGCTCGTTCAACATCGTCTGCTGTTACTACATCAACAGCCATTTCTTTACCATCGATAAAACCGTAATCAGAACCTTCTTTTCTTTCAATTACAACTTTCCCAACTACCGTCCCTTTTTCAACTTTCGCTTCAAGGGACTCTTTATCTAACACTAACTTTGGTTGATATAAATCTTTTTCTGATGTTTTTACAAGCATGGATAAAGGTTCTTTTACAGCAATTTTTACTTTATCTTCTTTTCCTTTAATGACTTTAATAGATTCTTTTCCTTTTTCAGAAAAGTCGGCTGGAATAATTTCTTGTTTTGCAAATTGGCTAAAACCATAATCGAACAATTTTGCTGTTGCATCAAAACGCGCTTTATATGAACCAACACCGTTTGAATCAACAGCATTCATTACAACTGAAATTAAACGTGTACCATTTCGTTCAGCAGTTCCTGTAAAACAGTATCCCGCTAAATTAGTTGTACCTGTTTTCAATCCATCGACACCTTGATATTGATATACCAACCCTGGCAACATGAAGTTCCAGTTTTCCATCTTAATGGCATCATCTGTACCTTCTCTGAACGTTTTTCTCGGAATGCTAGCAGTCTCTAAAACTTCAGGATAATCTTTCAGTAAATGATAGGCAAGTTTTGCAACTGAGCGAGCTGGCATTACGTTTTCATCTTCCGGACCTGTCCCAGCAGGATGCATGCCCATTAAATCAGCATTATTTAATCCTGTTGAATTGACAAATTTATAACCTTCAAGACCCAATTCTTTCGCTTTTTTATTCATTAATTTGACAAACTCTGTTTCCGTTCCAGCAACCATTTCGGCAATTGCCACTGTCGCCGCATTGGCAGAGTAGATTGCCATGGCTTCATATAATTCTCTTAATTTATAAGTTCCATCCGCTCTTAGTGGCACATTACTTAATGCGCGATTTTGTGACAATTTATACACATATTCTGAGACTTTATATTCCTGATCCCATGAAACTTTGCCATCTTTAATGGCATCTAATAGAATATACTCCGTCATCATTTTGGACATACTTGCAATTCCAAGGGGTGTGTCCGCATTTTGCTCATATAATATTTTCCCTGAATCTGCGTCAATTAATATGGCAGCTCCTACCGTCAATCCTAAATCTGTTTCAGCATTTGCTTGTGGCGTCGTTACAAACATGCTAAAAAGCAGAATAGGAATTAATAATAAGCCAATCAAAGATGTCTTCCTAGCTTTTTTCACAAAACGTACCTCCACTCATTATTATCATCTTCGCTCATTTTATCATAGATTACGTTCCCTGTGTGTGAAAGAACGATAAAAAACCACTCTTCCAACATCTACCTTGACGTTGAAAGAGTGGCCAGGTTTCATCCAATTATTGTAGAGAGTAGTTTGGAGCTTCTTTAGTAATTTGAACAGTGTGTGGATGGGATTCACGAAGACCGGCATTGGTAATGCGGACAAATTGAGAATACTCGCGCAAATGTTCCAAGTTTGGCGCGCCGCAGTATCCCATACCTGAACGAACTCCGCCGACCAATTGATGGATTGTATCAGCAAGAGGCCCTTTGTATGGTACACGTCCTTCAATACCTTCAGGCACCAATTTTTTTGCATCTTCTTGGAAATAACGATCTTTTGAACCTTGTTCCATCGCAGAAAGGGAACCCATACCGCGGTATACTTTGAAACGGCGTCCTTGGAAAATTTCTGTTTCCCCTGGTGATTCAGTTGTACCGGCAAGCAATGAACCAAGCATTACGGCATGTCCACCTGCTGCAAGAGCTTTTACGATATCACCGGAATATTTGATACCACCGTCGGCAATAATCGTTTTGCCATATTCACGGGCTACTGTAGCACAATCGTAAATGGCTGTAATTTGTGGTACACCTACACCTGCAACAACCCGAGTCGTACAGATGGATCCAGGGCCGATACCTACTTTTACCACATCCGCTCCAGCTTCATATAATGCACGAGTTGCTTCTGCAGTCGCCACGTTACCAGCGATAATTTCCAAATCCGGATACTCTTTGCGAATATTTTTTACAGTATCAATAACGCCTTGGGAATGACCGTGAGCCGTATCGATCACAATAATATCCACTTGCGCTTCCACTAATTTTTTCACACGGGCATACGTATCACTTGAAACGCCAACCGCCGCGCCAACAATCAATCGTCCGATGCTGTCTTTTGCTGCATTAGGGAACTCAATCACTTTTTCAATATCTTTTATTGTGATTAACCCTTTTAATTTTCCTTCTTCATCTACAATTGGAAGTTTTTCGATTTTATATTTTTGCAGGATTTTTTCTGCTTCTTCCAATGTCGTTCCTACAGGAGCTGTGATCAAATCTTCTTTTGTCATGACTTCTTCGATTCTCAATGAATAATCGGAAATGAAGCGCAAATCACGATTCGTAATAATTCCAACTAATTTTTGTTCTTCTTCATTATTTACAATTGGAACACCCGAAATGCGATATTTACCCATTAAATGTTCAGCATCAAATACCTGATGTTGAGGTGTTAAAAAGAAAGGATTGGTAATAACCCCATTTTCTGAACGCTTTACTTTTTCGACTTCTTCTGCCTGTTCTTCAATGGACATGTTTTTGTGGATGATTCCAAGCCCACCTTGACGTGCCATGGCGATTGCCATTTTTGACTCAGTGACTGTGTCCATTCCCGCACTAATAATCGGAATATTTAATTTGATTTTTGGCGTCAGTTGCACAGATATATCAACTTCTTTAGGCAATACTGTTGAATGCGCTGGTACTAACAATACATCGTCAAACGTTAAGCCTTCTTTGGCAAACTTCGTCTCCCACATTTCGATTATTCCTCCTAGTATAAACGAATATTATTAGTAAGATTAACAACATGTTTTCCCAGTGTCAAGAATCTGATAAATAGAAAAAGTATTCGGATTATTGAAAATTGTCTACATGTTTTTTCAAATGATGAAGTGTGTCAAACTAGCTTTATTTTGTTCTTTTTCACATTAATTATGAAAATTGCTATTGTTTGATCAAAAATGGCTTGTGAAAGTGGAGTTTTTATGTACTGTTGATTTCTGTTTTTTAGACTAAAACAGAATAGTTGTTTTTTTGGTGGGGGGATGGTGGGTACGAAACTTTCTTGATTTTCTTGTATCTTCTTAATACTTTTTATTTTTATTTAAATTCTGCCTCCATATAAAAATGAATAAACTTTCGGTCTTTCTTTGTAAAGATTTTTAGTTTTAATAAATAAAATGCAGAAAACTAAAATAGTAATTTTTATTAACTACGTCCCACTCTCGCAGGGGATTCCCCCAATTACCATCGGCGCGAACTACGAAGCACGTTGACCGGCTACTCTCGTCAGTTTCGGCGGTCCGGTGCTCACGTACCCGACGCTTGCGCTCCGTGCCGCCTCACTTCCTTGATCTTCTTGGTCCCCGTGCTTCTCGTCTACTACTAATGGTTCTTCTGCTTGACTCTTTTATTCCTGTTTCTGTATCGCGCCGAGCTGACCTCCGGTCTTTGGTAGTTGGGGGCTTATTTTGGGCAATAAAAAAACACCACTTTCGTGGTGTTTCTGCTTGCGAAGCGACGTCCTACTCTCGCAGGGGGAAGCCCCCAACTACCATCGGCGCTAAAGAGCTTAACTTCCGTGTTCGGTATGGGAACGGGTGTGACCTCTTTGCCATCATCACTTCACAAGGACT
This sequence comes from Ureibacillus sp. FSL W7-1570, assembly GCF_038593265.1. Classification (GTDB taxonomy): domain Bacteria; phylum Bacillota; class Bacilli; order Bacillales_A; family Planococcaceae; genus Ureibacillus; species Ureibacillus suwonensis. Next base: position 2,426,962 of record NZ_CP151979.1, on the reverse strand, counting down.
GAGAGGTTGTTCTCTCAAAACTGGATAACGGCATTGAAAGCTTTTCTTTTGGTTAAGTCCTCGATCGATTAGTATCCGTCAGCTCCACACGTCACCGTGCTTCCACCTCGGACCTATCTACCTCATCGTCTTTGAGGGATCTTACTTGCTTATGCAATGGGAAATCTCATCTTGAGGGGGGCTTCATGCTTAGATGCTTTCAGCACTTATCCCGTCCACACATAGCTACCCAGCTGTGCCTTTGGCAAGACAACTGGTACACCAGCGGTGTGTCCATCCCGGTCCTCTCGTACTAAGGACAGCTCCTCTCAAATTTCCTGCGCCCACGACGGATAGGGACCGAACTGTCTCACGACGTTCTGAACCCAGCTCGCGTACCGCTTTAATGGGCGAACAGCCCAACCCTTGGGACCGACTACAGCCCCAGGATGCGATGAGCCGACATCGAGGTGCCAAACCTCCCCGTCGATGTGGACTCTTGGGGGAGATAAGCCTGTTATCCCCGGGGTAGCTTTTATCCGTTGAGCGATGGCCCTTCCATGCGGAACCACCGGATCACTAAGCCCGTCTTTCGACCCTGCTCGACTTGTAGGTCTCGCAGTCAAGCTCCCTTATGCCTTTACACTCTGCGAATGATTTCCAACCATTCTGAGGGAACCTTTGGGCGCCTCCGTTACCTTTTGGGAGGCGACCGCCCCAGTCAAACTGTCCACCTGACACTGTCTCCCAAGCCGATCAGGCTTGCGGGTTAGAATTTCAGTACAACCAGGGTAGTATCCCAAGGGCGCCTCCAGGGAAGCTGGCGCTCCCCCTTCTACGGCTCCTACCTATCCTGTACAAGTTGCACCGAAATTCAATATCAGGTTACAGTAAAGCTCCACGGGGTCTTTCCGTCCTGTCGCGGGTAACCTGCATCTTCACAGGTACTATAATTTCACCGAGTCTCTCGTTGAGACAGTGCCCAGATCGTTACGCCTTTCGTGCGGGTCGGAACTTACCCGACAAGGAATTTCGCTACCTTAGGACCGTTATAGTTACGGCCGCCGTTTACTGGGGCTTCAATTCGGAGCTTCGCTTGCGCTAACTCCTCCTCTTAACCTTCCAGCACCGGGCAGGCGTCAGCCCCTATACGTCACCTTGCGGTTTTGCAGAGACCTGTGTTTTTGATAAACAGTCGCCTGGGCCTATTCACTGCGGCTCATCGGGGCTTGCACCCCAATGAGCACCCCTTCTCCCGAAGTTACGGGGTCATTTTGCCGAGTTCCTTAACGAGAGTTCTCTCGCTCACCTTAGGATTCTCTCCTCGACTACCTGTGTCGGTTTGCGGTACGGGCACCTCCCGCCTCGCTAGAGGCTTTTCTTGGCAGTGTGAAATCAGGAACTTCGCCTCCAAAGAGGCTCCCCATCACCGCTTGGCGTTACGGGAAGCGGATTTGCCTACTTCCCCGCCTTGCGGCTTGGACACGCGCGACCAACGGCGTGCTTTCCCTATCCTCCTGCGTCCCCCCATTGCTCAAACGGCGGGGAGGTGGTACAGGAATATCAACCTGTTGTCCATCGCCTACGCCTTTCGGCCTCGGCTTAGGTCCCGACTAACCCTGAGCGGACGAGCCTTCCTCAGGAAACCTTAGTCATTCGGTGGATGGGATTCTCACCCATCTTTCGCTACTCATACCGGCATTCTCACTTCTAAGCGCTCCACCAGTCCTTCCGGTCTGACTTCTGCGCACTTAGAACGCTCTCCTACCACTCGTGCGAAGCACGAATCCACAGCTTCGGTGAACCGTTTAGCCCCGATACATTTTCGGCGCAGCGTCACTCGACCAGTGAGCTATTACGCACTCTTTAAATGATGGCTGCTTCTAAGCCAACATCCTGGTTGTCTAAGCAACGCCACATCCTTTTCCACTTAACGGTTACTTTGGGACCTTAGCTGGTGGTCTGGGCTGTTTCCCTCTTGAC